>USHZ01000001.1 GCA_900554595.1 uncultured Collinsella sp.
AGCAGATCCTCAAGAACAGCCTGACCACCCTTCCCATGGGCGGCGGCAAGGGCGGTTCCGACTTTGACCCCAAGGGCAAGTCTAACAACGAGATCATGCACTTCTGCCAGTCCTTCATGACCGAGCTCTATCGCCACATTGGCCCCAACACCGACGTTCCCGCCGGCGACCTGGGCGTTGGCGGCCGCGAGGTTGCCTACATGTTCGGTCAGTACAAGCGCCTGACCAACGAGTGGACCGGCGTCCTCACCGGCAAGGGCCTCTCCTTTGGAGGCTCGCTCGCCCGTACCGAGGCCACCGGCTACGGCCTGGTCTACTTTGTGGACGAGTACCTCAAGAGCCGTGGCGACTCCTTCGAGGGCAAGAACGTTGTGGTTCACGGTTCCGGCAACGTCGCCATCTACGCTGTCCAGAAGGTCTCCCAGCTCGGCGGCAAGGTGCTGGCCTGCTCCGACACCCACGGCTGGGTCGAGGATCCCGACGGCATCGACTACACCGTGCTCGAGCATGTCTACAACAAGAAGCGCTCCGGCCACGACAAGGGCGTCACGCTCGCCATGTACGTCGACGAGAAGCCCAACGCCGTGTGGCACGAGGGCGACGGCCGTGGCGTGTGGCAGCTGCCCTGCGACATCGCGCTGCCCTGCGCTCGCGAGAACACGCTGCTGCTCGAGGACGCCCAGGCGCTCGTCGCCAACGGCTGCAAGGTGGTCGGCGAGGGCGCGAACATGCCTACGACCATCGAGGCCACGACCTACTTCCAGGAGAACGGCGTCGCCTTTATGCCCGGCAAGGCTGCCAACGCCGGCGGCGTGCTCGTGTCCGGCCTGGAGATGAGCCAGAACGCCGAGCACCTGTCCTGGACCTTCGAGGAGGTCGACGGCAAGCTCGAGCAGCTCATGCGCGGCATGTTCCACAACGTGGACGACACCGCCAAGGAGTATGGCCAGGAGGGCAACTTTGTCATGGGCGCCAACATCGCCGGCTTCCTGAAGGTCGCCGACGCCATGCTCGCCCAGGGTGTCTGCTAAATCTTCGCTCGATATAGCATCGCTGAAGGCTCCCAGTCATCTTGGCTTGGAGCCTTTTTTGATCCGCATGCGACGGAGGAAAACGGTTCATTTTGTCCCGACATGAGCTGTGCCCCCTCGTTTGGTACACTTAAAGGTACTGGACAAGTGAAGAGATGGGGGAGAACGTGCTCAAGTTCGGTACCTACGTCCGTGTTGGAAACGCGGCCGAAGCCTATGAGCTCTTGCAGAAGAACCGCAACAACAAGATTGTGGGCGGCGGCATCTGGATGCGCCTGGGTTCGCGTCGTGTGGCGACGGCGATTGACCTTTCGGCCTGTGGACTTGATCAGATCGAGGAGACCGAGACCGAGTTTCGCATCGGTGCCATGTGTACCCTGCGCCAGCTCGAGCGGCATGCCGAGCTCAACGCGCTTGTCAACCATGTCTTTGAGTTCGCCGTCCACGATATCGTGGGCGTGCAGCTGCGCAACACCGCCACGGTGGGCGGCAGCATCTACGGTCGCTTTGGTTTCTCGGACGTGCTCTCGGCATTTTTGGCGCTCGATTCGTACGTTGAGCTGACGGGGGCCGGCCGCGTGCCGCTCGCCGAGTTCGTGGACATGGGCTACGTGCGCGACGTGATCGAGCACATCGTGGTCGTTAAGCACGATTACCGCGCGAGCTACGAGGCCGTGCGCAAGGCCGCGACCGACTTCCCCTCCTTAAACGTTACCGCCGCCTGGTGGGACAACAGCTGGCATGTCACCGTGGGCGCCCGTCCGCTGCGCGCGACCCTGCTGCAGGGCGAGGCATGTGGCCTTACCGCCGAGCAGCCTTCCGAGGACGAGCTGCGTGCCCTGGCCGCGTCCGTACGCGCGCTGAGCTACGGCACTAACCTCTGGGGCTCGGCCGACTACCGCCGCCGCATCTCGGCCCCGCTGGCGATTCAGGCCGTGCGTCGCGCCGCCGGCATCGAGCTTTCGGCTGCGCTTGCCCGCGAGCTCGAGACCGTGCAAGTGCCTAAGTTTGCCACGGACGAGTATTCCTGCCGCCGCGTGCCCGGCGTCGATTCTAGCGAGGTGCGCTAATGGCTGCCAAACTCATCGATCTTTCCTTTGCGCTCAACGGCCGCAAGGTCAAGGTTCAGATTGCCCCCGATACCATGCTCTTTTCGCTTTTGCGTGAGCAGGGTTGCGCGTCGGTGCGCTGTGCCTGCGAAACCACCAACTGCGGCCTGTGCACGGTGTGGCTCGACGGCGACCCGGTGCTGAGCTGCTCGGTTCCCGCGGCACGCGTCGAGGGCCACACCATCACCACGCTCGAGGGTCTCAAGGCCGAGTCCGAGGCGCTCGCCCGCGCTATGGCTGCCGAAGGCGCCGAGCAGTGCGGTTTTTGCGCCCCCGGCCTCATCATGAACGTGCTGGCGCTCGCCCGCGCCGCCAAGGAGGACCCGAGCCTCGTCGCCACGCGCGAGGAACTCTCGCGCCAGCTGGCCGGCAACCTCTGCCGTTGCAGCGGCTACGAGAGCCAGCTGCGCGCCATCGTCCGCTTCCTTAACGAGTCTGGCGTACAGGTGGGCTTTGAGATGCCCGAGCTGCCGGTCAACGACACCAGCTGCGACGGCGTCACCTACAAGCAAATCACCCATAAGCAGCCCAAGAAGGACTCGAAGGCCCTGCTCGAGGGCCGTCCCGTCTACACGGGCGATATGGTGCCCGCCGGCGCGCTCATCGTTAAGCTCAAGCGCAGCCCCTATGCCCGTGCCAAGATCCGCTCCATCGATACGTCTCGCGCATTGAAGGTGCCGGGCGTCGTGGGCGTCTACACCTACGAGGACGTGCCCAAGCGCCGCTTTACCATTGCCGGCCAGAGCTATCCGCAGCCGAGTCCCTACGACCGCCTGATCCTCGAGAACCTCGTCCGTTACCAAAACGAAGAGGTGGCGATCGTCGCCGCCGAGACCGAGGAGGCCGCCGACAAGGCGCTCAAGCTCATCAAGGTCGACTACGAGGTGCTCGAGCCGCTGCTCGACTTTACCCAGGCACTCGATAACGACATCGTGGTCCATCCCGAGGGCGACGTGACCTTTATGTTCCCGCAGGGCGGTGATGTCCCGCGCAACCTGGTGTGCAGCGGTACCAGCGATTATGGCGACCTGGACGAGGCCTTCGCCCAGAGCGACATCGTCTTTGAGCGCACTTACACCAGCCAGGCCACCCAGACCGCGCCCATGGAGACCTTCCGTGCCTTCGCGACGACCGACGCCTTCGGCCGCATCTCGGTGACCACCTCTACACAGGTGCCCTTCCACGTGCGCCGCATGGTTGCGCAGTCGCTCGACATTCCGCAGTCGCAGGTGCAGGTTATTAAGCCCCGCATCGGTGGCGGCTTTGGCTCCAAGCAGACGGGCTGCTGCGAGATCTTCGTGGCGTTCGTTACCCAGCAGACCGGCCGTCCGAGCTACTGCTGCTACACCCGCGAGGAGACCATCACCGCGGGCAACTCGCGCCACCAGATGCAGATGACCGTCAAGCTGGGCGCCATGAACGACGGCACCATCACGGCCATCGATCTGCATACGCTGTCCAACGCCGGCGCGTACGGCGAGCACGCCACCACGACGATCGGCCTTTCGGGCCACAAGAGCCTGCCCATCTACAACCATGTGAAGGCGAGCCGCTTTAGGTGGGACGCCGTCTACACCAACACCAACCGCGGCGGCGCGTATCGCGGCTACGGTGCCACCCAGGGCCAGTTTGCCGTGGAGAGTGCCGTCAACGAGCTCGCTGACAGGCTGCACATGGACCCCGCCGACCTGCGCCTTAAGAACATGGTGCACGAGGGCGAGGTCATGCCGCAGTACTACAACGAGAAGCTCAACGCCTGCGCGCTCGACCGCTGCCTGCTGCGCGCGATGGACATGATCGGCTGGCGCGACAAGCCACTAGCCGTCGACCTGGGCGACCGCGTGCGCGCCCTGGGCTGCGCGCTCACCATGCAGGGCTCGGGTATCTCCAACGTGGACATCGCCGGCATCGACATGCGCCTGGAAGAGGATGGTTTCATTTCCATCGGCACCGGCGCCACCGATAACGGCATGGGCGTTGACACGATCCTGGCGCAGATTGCCGCCGAGGAGTTGGGCGTGGAAAGCTCGCTGATCGTGGTGCGCGGCGTGGACACCGATGTGTCGCCGTTCGACGCCGGCTCGTACGCGAGCTCGGGCACGTATGTGACGGGTCTGGCAGCCAAGAACGCCGCGGCCGAGCTGCGGGAGAAGATCTGCGCCAAGGCCGCCCAGATGTGGGACGTGGATGCCACCGATGTGGTCTTTGATGGTCAATACGTGCGCCTGTCCGACGAGCGTGCCGCGCGCGAGCAGAACCGCTACCTCACGCTGCGCGACTTTGCCAACCTGTGCGTCAAGAACATCGCGGGCGGCGACGCGCTGACCTCGCACGCTTCTGCCTGCCTGCCCGTTTCGCCTCCGCCGTTTATGGCCGGCATTGCCGAGGTCGAGGTCGACAAGGCCACCGGCAAGGTGACTGTGGTGGACTATGCGGCGGCTGTGGACTGCGGCACCGTGATTAACGAGGCGCTCGCGCGCGTTCAGGCCGAGGGCGGCATTGCCCAGGGCATTGGCCACGCGCTTTACGAGATTGTCGAGCACGATGACCGCGGCCGCCTGCGCACCGGCAACTTTATGAGCTACAAGCTGCCCACGCGCCTGGATATCGGCAGAATTCGCGTGGCCTTTGAGCCGAGCTACGAGCCGACGGGTCCGTTTGGCGCCAAGTCGATCGGCGAGGTCGTTATCAACACGCCGCTCGCCGCCGTGGCCTCGGCCGTCGCACACGCCACGGGCCACCAGGTCCGCTCGCTGCCGATCACGCCGGAGAAAGCGCTGCTGGGGGAATAGCGGGTCAGCGAACAAGTCGTAATTGGCGGGACGGGGCAACTCGTTCCGCCTTTCGCACTCGTGGTGAGGTCGTGAGCCTGTAAAACGTGTGCGTGCGCTTGCCGTTCGTATCTGCTATCATTCCTAGTCTGTGCGCTCATGCGGGCGTGGCGGAATTGGTAGACGCGCCAGATTTAGGTTCTGGTGGGATTCCCGTGAAGGTTCGAGTCCTTTCGCCCGCACCAACGCATCTGCGTCGGCTTCGGCCGTCGCGACTCTTTGTTGCATAAAGGTACCAGCACCTCAGATAAGCTGGGCAGTATGAGGAGGAACGTGTTGAACATCACCGCTTCTGACGTCAAGGACGCCAAGCTCACCGCTACGGTCACCATCCCGGCCGCCGACGTCGACGCCGCGATCAAGAAGGCCTACAAGGACACCGCCAAGAAGTACCGTTTCCCGGGCTTCCGCGCCGGCAAGGCTCCCCGTCCGGTCATCGATTCCGCCCTGGGCGCCGAGGCTACCCTCGCTCAGGCTACCAACGACCTGATCGCCGCCAACGAGCCCGCTGTCCTCAACGAGCTGGACATCGTCCCCACCAAGAACGGTGACTACAAGGAGCTCGACCTCGCCAAGGATCACGAGGACTACACCTACACCGTCGAGTTCTCCCTGCGTCCTGCCGCCGAGCTCTCCTCCTTCGACGCCGTCGAGATCGAGATGCCTCCCGCGGAGGTCACTGAGTCCGAGATCAACAACCAGGTCGAGATGCTCCTCAACTACCGTGCCACCTTCGAGGACGTCGAGGGTCGCGCCGTCGAGGCCGAGGACTACGTCACCGTCGACCTCAAGGCCGTCGAGAACGCCGACAACTTTGCCGCCGAGGGCCGCATGCTCATCGCCGGTAGCGACAGCAACCCCAAGGAGTTCAACGAGGCCCTGATCGGCGCTAACGTTGACGACGTCAAGACCGTCACCTGGACCGACGAGGTCGAGGAGGGCGAGGAGGCCGAGACCCACACCGTCGAGGTCACCGTCAAGGGCATCAAGGTCCGCAACACCCCCGAGCTCACCGACGAGCTCGTCAAGTCCGACTTTGGCTTCGACAGCATCGACGCCATGCGCGACGCCATCAAGATCGAGATCGAGCAGGACAAGGCTTCCCGCCTCCCGGCCGAGAAGGAGAACCGTTGCGTCTCCGCTCTCGCCGAGCGCCTGCAGCTCGACGAGATGGATGCCGACTACGAGCAGTCCGTCTTTGAGGAGCTTGGCCAGAACTTCCTGTCCAACCTCGCTGCCCGCGGCATGACCCTCGACACCTGGCTGCCGGCTTCCGGCCTGACCATGGAGCAGTTCATCGGCGACCTGCACAAGCAGGCCAACGACGTTGCCCGTGAGTCCCTGGCGCTCGACGCCCTCGCCCGTGAGCTCAAGATCGAGGTCACCGAGGACGACATTAACGCCGAGTTCGAGAAGGCTGGCGTCAAGGACGTCGAGGCTTCCAAGGCCGAGTTCATCGCCGATGGCCGCATACCTGCCGTCCGCGAGTCCATCCGTCGCTCCAAGGCCGTCGACCACCTGGTCGAGAACGCCAAGGTGACCGAGGTCGACGAGACCGCCAAGGACGTCGAGTAATTCTCGCCACCTTGCCCGCGAGCGCATGCATGTGCCCGTGATGGGGTAAAGTTATACACCGGTTATCCGGTTGCTTCGTACGGTGCCAGCCAATGCATAGCATGCGGGCACCGTACGTTTATCTAGAACCAATTTGGTCCGCAAGAGAGAAATGGAGATGCGTATGATCGCTAAGTTCGATTCCGCCCTCGTGCCATACGTTATCGAGCAGACGCCGCGCGGCGAGCGCAGCTACGATATCTATTCGCGCCTGCTCAACGACCGCATCATCTTCTTGGGCGAGGAGATCAACTCCGTCAGCGCCAACCTGGTCGTTGCCCAGCTGCTGCATCTTGAGAGCCAGGATGCCGAGAAGGATATCTCGCTCTACATCAATTCGCCCGGTGGCGAGGTCTACTCCGGCCTGGCGATTCTTGACACCATGAACTTCATTAAGCCGCAGGTTTCCACCATCTGTGTGGGCATGGCTGCATCCATGGCCGCCGTGCTGCTTTCGGCCGGCGCCAAGGGCAAGCGCTTCTGCTTGCCGCATTCCAAGGTCATGATTCACCAGCCCAGCGGCGGTGCCCAGGGCCAGCAGACCGAGATCGAGATCGTGGCCGAAGAGATCAAGAAGACTCGCCGCGAGCTCAACCAGATCCTGTCCGACGCCTCGGGCCAGCCGATCGAGAAGGTCCAGGCCGATACCGAGCGCGACAACTACCTGACCGCTGCCGAGGCCCTCGACTACGGCCTGATTGACCGTATCGTCACCTCGCGCGACCTCGCCGCGAAGGACGCCTAGTATGGCAGGTAACATGCAGGACAACTTTGACGAGAACGGCAACCCCATCCGCTGCTCCTTCTGCGGAAAAGAGCAGGGCCAGGTCCGTCGTCTCGTAAAGGGCCCGACCAACATCTTTATCTGCGACGAGTGCGTCGCCGCCTGCTCCGAGATCCTTGAGGAGTCGCTGGCTTCGGACTTTATGGACGCCGCCCGCAACGGCAATCTCCCGGGTTTCCTCAACGACCACGGCCAGGCTGCGACCCAGCCCGCTGTTGACCCCGAGGCCGAGGGCTTTGAGCTCGAGGACGACCGTCAGGTCATCACGCACGTGCCGACGCCGCACGAGATTTATGACGAGCTTTCGGCCTATGTCATGGGCCAGGAAGACGCCAAGCGCGCCATGTCGGTTGCCGTGTACAACCACTATCGCCGCGTGATCGAGGGCGGCGCCGCGGTGTCCGCCTTTAACGAAGCCTCGGGTATGGGCGGCCAGTTTGACGACGATATGGACGAGGTGGAGCTTGCCAAGTCCAATATTCTGCTGCTCGGCCCGACCGGTACCGGCAAGACGCTGCTGGCCCAGACGCTCGCGCGCATCCTCGAGGTGCCGTTTGCCATTGCCGATGCCACCGCGCTCACCGAGGCCGGTTACGTTGGCGAGGACGTGGAGAACATCCTGCTCAAGCTTATCAATGCTGCCGATGGCGACATTGAGCGCGCGCAGGTGGGCATCATCTACGTGGACGAGATCGATAAGATCGCCCGCAAGGCAGAGAACCTCTCCATCACCCGTGATGTTTCGGGCGAGGGTGTTCAGCAGGCACTGCTTAAGATTCTTGAGGGCACGGTGGCCAGCGTTCCGCCCACCGGCGGCCGCAAACATCCCCAGCAGGAGCTGCTGCAGATCGACACGACGAACATCCTGTTCATCTGCGGCGGTGCCTTTGTGGGTCTGGATAAGATCATCGCCGATCGCGTGGGCAACAAGGGCGTGGGCTTTAACTCCGAGATCGCCGGCCCCACCTCGGTCGATGAGAACGACCTACTGCGCCAGGTGCTCCCGCAAGACCTCAACGCCTTTGGCATGATCCCCGAGTTTGTGGGCCGCACGCCCGTCGTCACCCAGACGCAGGCGCTCGACGAGGACGACCTGGTGTCGATCCTGACCGAGCCCAAGAACGCCGTGGTGCGTCAGTACCGTAAGATGTTCCAGCTCGAGGACGTCGATCTTGAGTTTGAGGACGCGGCCCTGCACGAGATCGCCCGCATGGCGCTCGCCCGCAAGACCGGCGCCCGCGGCCTGCGCGCCATCTGCGAGGATGTGCTGCAGCAGACGATGTTCGACCTCCCCAGCGAGGAGGGCGTTGCCAAGGTCGTCGTAACCGAAGCCGCCGTCAAGGGCGAAGAACAGCCCCAGCGCATCTACGGCTAGTCCTGCCTAAAACGTGTTTGCAAATAGCCTCCGACCACCTGCGGTCGGAGGCTATTTTATATATACGCAATAACCCCAACTACCTGTGTTATTCTGTGTGGTTGTTTAAGCCTCGGCGAAGTCATTCAGACTGAAGTAATCGATACCTAAGGGGAGGAATGTAGGCCCGATTTTCGTAGATTCCGCACGAGCCGAAGACCACGTAATGTGCTTTCCGAGCGAGCCCAGGACCTGACCGAACGAAAAACTTACCCGCCTCGCCCGGCCAGGTCCGACGAGCAACGTTAACGTGCCGCCAAGATGGCGTCGATGAGCGTCAGTACGCCCCCGTCGTTGTTGCTTGGAATGCGCCACTTAGCATGCGCGTTCATATGCTCCTCGGCATTGTCCACGATAAAGCTGTGACCGACGCGCTCGAGCATGGGGATGTCGTTGTAGGTATCGCCCGCGGCGGCGGCATCGGCAATATCGATGCCCAAGTGCTCGCACAGGTGCGCGACGCCGGCGCCCTTGTCGACACCCAGGTTCATAAAGTCGATCCACTCGCGCCCGGCGTTGGTGACGTAGAGCTTGTCCGAGAACTCGGGGCTATAGGTCTCGCGGAAAGCGGGCTCGGCGTCGTAGCCGGGGAAGAAGACCGAAATCTTGTTGGACTCGATATCAAGGCCCTCAAAGCTGTCGACGTAGTTGATTGTGTTGTAGTAGACGCTGATCTCGTCGTGGTACTGATGGTCGCGGGCAAGCACGTAGAACTCGTCGAAGCAGCACAGGACGGGGACAGCGCGCGGATCCTCCGAGGCGCGGCTCAAGACCTGCTGGTACAGCTCCACGTCGATAATGCTCTTATAGATATAGCGGCCGCGATAGATGACGCAGGCTCCGTTGTCGGGACAAAAAGCAAGGCGGTTCTTAATACCCTCGAACATTTCCTCGAGTTTGGGGGCAGGGCGTCCGCTGGCGGGGCAGAACACGATGCCAGCCTCGGCGAGCTTGTCCAGGCGCTCATCAAGACCCTGCGGCAACACACGCTCGTCGGTGAGCAGCGTCTTGTCCATATCGACGGCGAGAATCTTAATGTTTCCGATATTGGTGTCCGATTCGTAAGTTTGCATAAAAGCGCGCCTTTCGTTTCGAAATTGTTTCAGACGTTATAACCATCAACCAGTAACCGAGCGTATTGTCGCAGGAACGGAGCGAATTTGCACTGCAATTCACAAACTAATGAAAAAACTTTTCAGAAATTTGAATTTGTCGCTTGTACAGCAGGCACTTTAGCGTAATATAGCGACCATCAAAAACGGAGACGGCAAAAGCACCGCTTACCGAGGAAAAGGTACCGTTTGCGATATTTGAATTGCGCCCGGCGATACGTGAAAGGAGAGGCAGATGCAGTTCGTACAGATCATCACCACTGCAGACAATGCCCTCCGACGCCAGCGCGCAATTTCCCGACGACGATAACAATCGTCTCTGTTCGTATGGGGTGAAATGCCCCAACAGAGTCATTTTGAGGTCGTTGGGTTTTAGCACGACATAGACGCATGTTTCTAGGGCATGTTGTGCTGCTTTTTGCTATTTAACCTGATATTGCACGGTTTTTGACCTCGAAATGACTTGCAACTGACCGATGTTCTAACTAGCTACCAAGGGCGAAAGGAAACAGCCATGAGCAAGGAAAAAGTCGTTCTCGCATATTCCGGTGGTCTTGATACATCCGTATGTGTCAAGTGGCTCCAGGACGAGAAGAATCTCGATGTCGTTTGTGTCTGCGGCAACGTGGGCCAGGAGGAGACCGGCCTGGACGCCAAGAAGCAGAAGGCGCTCGACCTGGGCGTTCTTGATTGCCAGGTCCTCGACCTGCGCGATGAGTTCTCCGATGAGTTCCTGACCAAGGCCATCGCCGCAAACTCCATGTACGAGAACAAGTACCCGCTGCTCTCCGCTCTTTCCCGTCCGCTGCTTGCCAAGAAGCTTGTCGAGGTCGCCCACGAGTTTGACGCAACCTACGTCGCCCACGGCTGCACCGGCAAGGGTAACGACCAGGTTCGTTTTGAGGCTGCCGTCAAGGCCCTCGACCCCGAGCTTAAGGTTATCGCGCCGGTTCGCGAGTGGGACCTGAAGTGTCGTCCCGACGAGGTCGCCTATGCTCACGCCCACAACGTGCCGGTTCCCGAGGGTGCCAACGACAACCCCTATTCCATCGATGATAACCTGTGGGGTCGTGCCATCGAGTGCGGTCACCTGGAGGATCCCTGGAACGAGCCGCTCGACGACGCCTGGGTTATGACCAAGAACCCCGAGGACACGCCTGACACCCCGACGTATACCGAGATTGAGTTTGAGGCGGGCAAGCCCGTCGCCGTCGACGGCAAGAAGATGAAGCTCTCCGAGATCGTCATCGCACTCAACAAGATCTCTGGCGACAACGGCTTTGGCCGTCTCGACCTGGTCGAGGATCGTCTGGTGGGCCTCAAGAGCCGCGAGTGCTATGAGGTTCCCGGCGCCCTGACGCTCATCACCGCCCACAAGGCGCTTGAGGACATTTGCGTCGAGGGCGACCTGCTCAAGGCCAAGATTAAGCTTGAGCAGGATTGGGCCACCGCCGTGTACAACGGCCAGTGGTACAGCCCGCTCAAAAACGCGCTCGATGCCTTTATGGCTGACACCCAGAAGTTCGTGACCGGTACCGTCCGTCTGAAGTTCTTTAAGGGCAACTGCCATGTCGTCGGCCGCAAGAGCCCCTTCAGCCTCTACGACTACGGTCTGGCTACCTACGACCGCGACACCACGTTTGACGAGAAGGCCAGCGCCGGCTTTATCGAGATCGATACGCTGTCGCTCAAGACGTGGGCAAAGGTCCAGGGTCCCAGCTCTGCTGCCGCCCAGGCCTAGCGCCTCCTTCCCTTGGTATCCGCGCGGCCCATCCGCGTGATACATAACGGGCGCACGGGGTCCCTACCTTTCGTTATGCTTGCTGACACTTCTTAACATCGGTGGCCCCTACGTTCCGCCCGCATATATGATGCCGCGACTGCGGCTGAGTCCGAGCCCCGCCGGGGTTGTCCGGCGGGGCTCCTTCTATCAATTTGGCGGCTCTGCGCCTATATATATGAGGAGTATCCATTATGTTCAATGCTATCGCGCATGCTTTACTTTCCCTCGCGCCCGAGCTCGATGCTGCGAAGGTCGAGGACGTCCCTATGAGCCTGAAGGCCTGGATCGATGGTTCGCAAGGCAACATCCGGAGGGAGACGTTGGGCGCCAAGTGCCTGGTGCGTCACTTCTTTGCAAATTAGCTACATGGCCCCGCGCACAGTGGGGAATGTGTAAAACTAGCGGTTGAAAAATCGCTTTAGCGACATGGCGCATTGCTTTGGGCGCTTGTTTTGGTATTTGGAGAAAGGGGACGGTTCCATGGCTCTTTGGGGCGGTCGTTTTGAGGCGGGAGTGGCCGAGGTCACGCAGGAGTTTGGCGCGTCGCTGCCGGTCGACAAACATCTCTATAAGCAGGATATCGCCGGTTCTAAGGCGCATGCCAAGATGCTGGCGGCCCAAGGCATCATCAGCGCCGAGGACGAGCAGGCGATTGCCGAGGGCCTGACCGGAATCGAACAGGATATCGATGCCGGCAACTTCACCTTCGATATCAACGATGAGGACATTCATATGTCCATCGAGAGCGAGCTGACGCGCCGTATCGGCGAGGCCGGTAAGCGCTTGCATACCGGGCGTTCGCGCAACGACCAGGTGGCGACCGATACGCGCCTGGGTGTCAAGGCGTTGGCCAAGGAGCTCATGGAGGCCAATCTTGAGTTGCGCCATGTGCTGGTGGATGCGGCCAAGAAGTACGACAAGGTGATTCTGCCGGGCTATACGCACATGCAGCATGCTCAGCCCGTGCTGCTGTCACATCATCTGCTGGCGTATTCCTGGATGTTCGCGCGCGACTTTACACGCCTGAAGGCCGCCTTTGATGCCGCCGACAACTGCCCGCTGGGTGCTGCCGCGCTTGCCGGTACGAGCTATCCACTCGATCGTCAGATGACGGCTGCCGAGCTTGGCTTTGCGGGTGTGATTCCCAACTCGCTCGATGCGGTTTCCGACCGTGATTTCCTGCTCGATCTGCATTACGCCGGCTCCGTCATGGCCATGCACCTGTCGCGTCTTTCCGAGGAGATCGTGCTGTGGTCGAGCTCCGAATTTGGCTTCATCACGCTTTCCGACTCCTACTCCACCGGCTCGTCCATCATGCCGCAGAAGAAGAACCCCGACTTTGCCGAGCTTATCCGCGGCAAGAGCGGCCGTGTCTATGGCAACCTGGTGCAGCTGCTCGTGACCATGAAGGGCTTGCCGCTCGCTTATAACAAGGACTTGCAGGAGGACAAGGAGGGCGCGCTCGATACCGCCCATACGCTCATGCAGTGCCTGTCCGTTATGGCCGGTATGATTTCGACCTGGACCGTCAACGAGGATGCCATGGCGCGCGAGTGCGGCGTGGGGCACCTTGCCGCCACCGATGTTGCCGATTACCTGGCCAAGCGTGGTCTTCCGTTCCGTGAGGCGCATGCCGTGGTGGGCCATCTGGTCCTGATGTGCGAGAAGCGCGGCTGCAATCTTGAGGACCTGCCGTTTGAGGTGTTCCAGGAGGCAAGCCCACTCTTTGAGCGCGATATTACCGAGGCGCTCGACATCCCGTCGATTGTCGCTGCGCGCACGACCGAGGGCGGCACCGCCCCTGCCGCCGTTGCCGTACAGCTGCAGCGTGCCGAGGCAAAGCTCGTTGCCGACGAAGGCGTGTTTGGATCGCTGACCAAAGTCGTCGAGATGGGCCGCGGAGCTAATTAGCTTATTGGATGCGTCTGTCTGGTGTGTTCACCATATCTTGCCTTTACGGGTGCCCGCTACGGTGGGCGCCCGTTTTGTTATAGAGAAGGAAGGAGCTTGTCGAGAACTTCTGTAGGACATTTGCGCAGGTTGTGAAGGGGCGCGTTCACGGGCGGCAATCGACCGTCCGTTCCGTTCGTTGCGGTTGAAAGTGGTGCGGATGGTACTCTAGTCGGGCTTCGGAACAGAAGTGACACATATAGAGCGCTTCAATAAATAATAACGCTTCAATAAACGGCTTTTTGTTTAACTGCAGCTAGAACTCTGTTACGATGCAGTCCAGGCGGGTGCCGGAATGGGACTTGGGCACGCGCGAACCTACTTGAAAGGCTACCTTATGGCTATCGAGAAGACCTTCATCATGATTAAGCCCGACGCCGTGCGCGATCGCAAGATCGGCGAGATCGTTGCTCGCATTGAGCGCAGCGGCCTTGTTATCGAGCGCATGGAGATGACCACGCTTGAGCGCGCCACTGTCGAGGAGCACTATGCTCACCTCAACGACAAGCCCTTCTTTGGCGGTCTGTGCGATTTTATGACGAGCGGTCCGGTCGTCAAGATGGTCGTTTCCGGTCCTTCTGCCGTTGCTAAGATGCGCACCCTCATGGGCGCCACCAACCCGCTTGATGCCGCTCCTGGCACCATCCGCGGCGACTTTGCCGTCGATGTCAACGCCAACGTGATCCATGGCTCCGACTGCCTGGAGAACGCCGAGATCGAGATTAAGCGTTTCTTTGGCTAAACCAGCTTTGACTCCTTAAAGCTGTTAGCGTGTGGCTTGAGCGCCGCGGAACTCCATCCGCGGCGCTCTTTTTATCCCAGCAGGTTTTTTTGGACATGCCTCAAAATCTACTAAAGAGCCCCCGTCCGGATGTGCGTTCCGGGCGGGGGCTGTCGTCGGTGTATGACGTTGTAAGGCTTTAGGCTTCGTCGACGATCTTAAGGCCGCGCGTCTGGTCGATCTCGTTGAGGAGGTTGACGCGGCGCTCGTGACGGCCGCCCTCAAACTCGGCGTCGAGCCACTCGTCGACAATCATCTTGGCGAGCTCGGAGCCCACGACGCGGGCGCCAAAGGCGAGCACGTTGGTGTTGTTGTGCATGCGCGAGAGCTTGGCGCTGAAGGGCTCGGAGCACACGACGGCGCGTACGCCCTCGACCTTGTTGGCAGCCAGGCTAATCCCGACACCGGTGCCACAGATGAGGATGCCCAGGTCGACGTCGCCGTTGGCAACGGCCTTACCCACCTTGTAGCCGGCGATGGGGTAATCAAAGCTCTCGGAGGTGTCGGTTCCAAAGTTCACGACCTCGTAGCCGCGCTCCTTCAGGTGCTCGGAAATGATGTTCTTGAGCTCGACGGCGGCGTGGTCGTTACCGATACCAATCTTCATGAGTGGTTCCTCTCTGGTCCGTGCGGCGGAATTGCTAAAGGTTTTACCGCGTTCGACTGCATGATAGCGCGACTTTTGCGTAAACACTCGCGCGTTTTTTGGTCAAACGCTTTAGCAAGCAGCAAGACTTGCTTCTCATGAATGAATGCCGTCAGATTGCGCTTGAATGCCGTCCGTCGGAAGCATGGTTGCGGTTTTTGATGCATTGTTATCAAATAAAAGAGCTAACTATTATCGAGAGCCCAGTTCGTTATGTAAGCAGGAGATACCTATGCCTACCGATTCCATCCGCGATGCCGCGTTTTGCGACGTCTTGAACCGCGAGCTTGTCTGTGCGCTTGGCTGCACCGAGCCTATTGCCGTTGCCTATGCGGCGGCGCTGGCGAGCCAGACGCTCGGTTGCGAACCAGATCATATGGACGTTGCCTGCTCGGGCAACATCATCAAGAACGTTAAGAGCGTGACCGTGCCCAATTCGGGCGGTATGCACGGTATTGAAGCAGCGGCCGTACTGGGTGCCGTGGGCGGTGACGCCAAGAGCGCGCTCGAGGTGCTCGAGAGCGTTAACGACGAAGATCGTGCTCGCGTGGCCGAGCTCCTCGCCGATGCCGGTTACTGCGATGTGTCGCTTGTCGAGGGTGTGCCCAACCTCTACATCAAGGTGACTGCCACAGCCGGGGGCCATACTGCGGTCGTCGAGATTACCGACCACCACACCAATGTCACGTGCCATACGCTCGACGGTATTCCGGTGTGCGGCAAGTCGGCGGGGGAGTGTGCCGCCTGCGCTGAGCGCGTGGTGGCCGAGCGGGCGGCGGATAAGGCCGACACGCCCATGTCGATTGAGTCCATCATCGACTTTATCGAGGACGGCGACATTGAGGGCGCCCGCGCTGCCGTTGAGCGTCAGATTGAGCTAAACGGCGCGATCAGTGCCGAGGGCCTCGCGCACGCTTGGGGCGCCGAGGTGGGCCGTACGCTGCTGGGCGCTCGTGCCGATGACGTCGCCTGCCGGGCCCGTGCCCGTGCGGCCGCCGGGTCCGACGCCCGCATGAACGGCTGTGCGCTGCCGGTCGCCATTGTGTGCGGTTCGGGCAATCAGGGCATTACCTGTGCCTTGCCCGTTATGGAGTATGCCGAGTACCTGCGCTGCGACCACGAGCGCCTGGTGCGCGCCGTGATGCTGTCCGATCTTATCGCCGTGCATATCAAAAGCTATATTGGTGCGCTCTCGGCGTTTTGCGGTGCTATTTGCGCCGCGTGCGGTGCCGGCGCCGCGATTACCTGGCTGTGCGGTGGCACGCGCGAGCAGATTGGCGCGACGGTCTCGAACACACTCGGTAACGTTGGCGGTATCGTGTGCGATGGCGCCAAGGCGAGCTGTGCCGCCAAGATTTCGGCTGCCGTCGATGCGGCGATTCTGGGACATGATATGGCCATGCAGGGTCGCGGCTTCCGCGCCGGCGAGGGCCTGATCCAGGATACCGTCGAGCAAACAATCGCCAGCATGGGCTACGTGGGCCGCGTGGGCATGAAGGACACCGACGTCGAGATCCTCAACATCATGATCGGCAAGACTCGTATCTGTTAGTTACGCGGTTTTACCAAACCGCGTAGCCAGCCGACGCCGCAAACGCCCCTAAGCGGCAATCTGCCTTTCAATCGTTGGGCATGGCCAGAAGGCCTATGCCCTCCTCTTTCAAGGCACATTGCTCGCTTAGGGGCGTTTTCGCTGACTTATGCTCAACCTGCGGCGCTATTTTGTTTGGAGCGAGGGATCCTATGACAGTTCGTCGGCTATTTGGTGTTCGTAGAAGGCTTCTACTACGGCGTTGAAGTCGCGGGCGAAGTCTTCCATGGTGCCGTGCCAGGTGGCTCGGCCGGGTTTTCCCTGGCCAACATAGGCGGTTTGGATGCCGCAGGCGGGGCTAGGGAAGTCACGTTTGGGATCGTTGCCCACCATGAGGACCTCATGCGGCTCGAGTCCCATCACCTGAAGCTGCTCGAGATAGTAGGTTGCATCGGGCTTGCAACGGGTGGTGTTTCCCATGTGCGTCACGAGCTCGAAGGGGGCGTCGGCCAGGCCGCCCCAACCCATACGGCACTCGATGGCCCCCTGCGGAAAGCTGGGGTTCGTAAAGAGCGCGCAACGCAGTCCTGCGTCCTGTACGGCCTGGAGCGCGGCGTGCGCGCCCGGCATGGCGTGGGCGTTAATGACATCGTCGTTCTTGCGCGGAAGAACTTCGCGGTCATAGTAGGTAAACGCCTCGTAGATGAGGGGATCGGAGAGGCAAATGCCGCACCGGCGCTCAACCTCTTCCTGGTAGAACTCAAGATTGGTGCGATTGTCCGTGCCGCTGCGGCGATTGGCGTTGAGGTCGACCAGGATGGTGCCGAGGCGCGCCATCGTGCCACCGCGGCTGCGCCTTCCGATGTCCGCGAGCATCGACGAGACATCCTTAAAATACCGAAGGATGAACGCGTTGAGGTTGATGCTAAGAAGCGTTTCGTCCATATCGAAAACGACTGCTTTGAGCACGCGGGCACCTTTCTCGAGAAATCGTTCCAGAATCGTTAGCTCCGGATACTTTACCCCAAAGGCGTATGCCTAACTGCCTATCGTCAACTTATGGAGACAGCTGTCCATAAGATTACGAAAAAGTCTCCACACGGGTAAAAAATCGCAGTTCACGCTTGAAATCGAAATGATTTCCCCGTAACCTATACGAACGTGATTGCATAAGCGTCACATTAGTATCTGTCGGCTCCCGAGTGTTCCTAAACGTTGTGTGCTTGTCGCACCCTTCTGTAGGTCCTAGCAATCGGGGCCCCGTAGTTCGAAAGGGGTCCACCTTTGAGTGAGATTCAGAACTCGTCCATTTTCTCTCTTGACGATGTCAACGAGGAGGAGATGAACAACCTCATCGACGGTACGATTACCGACTTTGATGAGGGCGATCTCGTTAACGGCACTGTCGTTAAGATCGAGCATGACGAGGTGCTCGTTGACATCGGATTCAAGTCCGAGGGCGTTATCCCGGTCCGCGAGCTGTCCATCCGCAAGGACGCTAACCCTGCAGACATCGTTGCACTCGGTGATCCCATCGAGGCTCTGGTTCTCCAGAAGGAGGACAAGGACGGTCGTCTGGTCCTGTCCAAGAAGCGTGCCGAGTACGAGCGTGCTTGGAACCGCATCGAGGAGAAGTTCAACTCCGGCGAGAACGTCGAGGGCGAGGTTATCGAGGTTGTCAAGGGCGGCCTGATCCTCGACATCGGCCTGCGTGGCTTCCTGCCCGCTTCCCTCGTCGACCTCCGTCGCGTCAAGGACCTCACCTCCTACATGGGCACCCGCATCGAGGCCCGCGTCATCGAGATGGACCGCAACCGCAACAACGTTGTCCTCTCCCGTCGCGTCGTGCTCGAGGAGTCCCGTAAGGCCGAGCGCTCCGAGATCCTGTCGAAGCTCAAGTCTGGCATGCGTCTCCAGGGCACCGTTTCCTCCATCGTCGACTTCGGCGCCTTCGTCGACCTCGGCGGTATCGACGGCCTCATCCACATCTCCGAGCTCTCTTGGAACCACGTCAACCATCCTTCCGAGGTTGTCAAGGTCGGCCAGGAGGTCGAGGTCGAGGTTCTCGACGTCGATCTCAACCGCGAGCGCATCTCCCTGGGTCTCAAGCAGACCACCGAGGATCCGTGGCGCGCACTGGTCAAGAAGTACCCCGTCGGCGCTATCGTCGAGGGCACTGTGACCAAGCTTGTCCCGTTCGGCGCTTTCGTCGATCTGGGCGAGGGCATCGAGGGCCTGGTGCACATCTCCGAGATGGCCAACAAGCACGTCGATCAGCCTTCTCAGGTCACCCACGTGGGCGACAAGGTTCAGGTCAAGGTCATGGAGATCGACCTCGACCGTCGTCGTATCTCCCTGTCCATGAAGTCTGCTGCTGAGACTCTGGGCGTCGAGATTGAGGTTACCCCGCTGCCTTCCGAGAAGAAGGACGAGGAGACCGACGCCGAGTAAATCGGTTTGACGATCACTTGTTTTAAGGGATCTGTCCGCAATGGACGGGTCCCTTTTTGCATTTGGCGGTGAGATGCACGATGCTGCCCCGGCTTAATGTTGTCCGGGCTGTCTGTTTGGTATTGGGTTGTCAGTGCATGAAAAAATGCCGACATCCCGCCTCGGGGAGGAGGCGGGAACGCACCGAGTAGACGGAGGGGTACGGAGCGCGGTCGCGTCTCGACTGACGACGTTGCCCATCGACAAGCCTATTGTACTGCATGGCGTGGTTCTTGGTTTATCGTGTCGAACGCTTGCGTTGTGCCATTGCCAATAGCGACGGTGTGCTACACTCTTGCACTGCTGAGTGGGCCAGACGGTCGCGCGATGTGCTGCTTGCAGCACGCGTGAGGAAAGTCCGGGCTCCAGAGGGCGGGATGCCGGCTAACGGCCGGGCGGAGTGATCCGACGGAAAGCGCCGCAGAAAAGAAGACTCCCACCTGCGCCGCAAGGCGTAAAGGGAAAAGCTGAAACGGTGGTGTAAGAGACCACCAGCGTCGTGGCAACACGGCGGCTTGGCAAGCCCCATCCGGAGCAAGCGCGAATAGGAACGCTATGGGCCGGCCCGGTCCGCGTTCGGGTAGCGTGCGTGGAGCTGCATGGTAACGTGCAGACAAGATAAATGACCGTTCACGACAGAACCCGGCTTACAAGCCCACTCAGCAACTATGTTGACGCTGCGACGGCGTCAGCTGGCCGATTTGGCGCTCATTCGTCGGTCGCCGCCATAAGGCGTGCTCCCTCCTCTTTCGGGCCAAATCGACTCAGCTGACGCCGTCTCGCTGTCTTTGCCTGATCATCGGCAGCCTCATTTTTGTTACGATCCTGTCTTACAAGGCACTTTGCTCGCCCTGACGGGTTCTCGCTTTCGTTTACGGAATCATCGGCGTTGCCGTTCTATTTATCGGGGTTATTGGTACGGTCTTTGCCGTATTATTGAGGCTGTTTGTTGCTTTGCTTGTGTTTGAGGGGCTTTGTTGGACAGCTATTTTACTCTGCAATCGAATATTGAGGCTTCGGGCGAGTTTGTGGACCGCAAGAGCCGGTTTATTGCCCAGCTGGTCCATATTGAGTCCGAGGACGAGGCAAACACCTTTATCGAGATGGTTCGCAAGCGTCATTACGACGCCCGGCACAATGTTCCCGCGTGGATTTTGGTCGATGGGCGTGAGCGCCAGAGCGATGATGGTGAGCCGAGCCGCACGAGCGGAATGCCGACGCTCGAGGTGCTGCGCGGTGCGGGACTTAAAAACGTATGCTGTGTTGTGACGCGTTATTTTGGTGGCACGCTGTTGGGGCCCGGTGGCTTGGTACGCGCCTATACCGCGGCGACACAGGCGGCGGTGGCCGCGGCTCAGGAGGCTGGGCAGATCGTTGAGATGACGAGTGTCGTGCCGGTTGACGTGCATGTGGCCTATCCACAGTATGAGCAGGTGCTTCGTTTGGCGCAGGATTCGGGTGCCAAGGTTTCGGATACCGATTACGCGGATGCCGTGATACTTCACTTGGTGTTTAAGGCGGGGGAGCAGGAGCTGTTTTGCGCCAAGATGCGCGAGCTTATGGCGGGGCGCGAGGAGATCGAGGTCGGCGCTCCCGAATTTGCTGAGTTCTAACGGCGACGGCCGGCGTGCTTTTGGATGAATCTCAAGCGCGCCGGCCGTCGTTTTCTGTTGCTATCGTTTACTCGGCGAGCTGCTTTAGCATATCGCAGGCGATTTCGACGGCATCGTCGATGCAGCCGGGACAGCTGCGGAGCGGACCCTTGTCCGATCCGACGCCCTTGAGCGTGCCACAGACGGTCGTCGTGTTCTTCTCGCCAAAGCGCTTGGCAATCTCGCGCGACAGCTTGTAGGTCTGGCCCTTGGTCTTGGGGTTTTCCATACCGTCGCTCATCACAAAGCCCATGATGGCCACGGCGCCCGAGATGGCGCCGCAGGTCTCGGTCATGCCGCCCATGCCGGCGCCAAAGCCCTCGGTGAGGGTAAAGGCGATCTGGGGGTCGAGCCCCACAGCGGGCGCGAGCGTGCAAGCGACAGCCTGGGCGCAGTTAAAGCCGCGGGCGTGGTACTCGGCAGCCTGAGCCTGACAGGCGGTGATGTCGAGCTGGGCTGTATCGATTTGCTTCATCGTTGTCTCCTTGGTCACGGTGTACCCGCCTATGGTACCCGTGACGGGGCATGTAATCATCGAGAGCTTCATGTATGCCTCATTTATATCCATCGATTAAATGCCTAAGGCTGAGACGAATGCCCCTGATTTATTTGTCTCATAACCTATCGGCGGGATGGGTTGAGAGGGGTGCGGGGTAGCGGTATCGTGAACCGAATAAAAACAAAACCCAAGTAAGGGAGTTGGATATGAGCAAGCAGACCATCGGTACCACGTGTGTTCAGGGCGGTTATCGCCCGGGCGATGCAGAGCCGCGTCAGGTGCCCATCTATCAGTCAACCACGTGGAAGTACGACACGTCCGAGCACATGGGCAAGCTGTTTGACCTGGAGGAGTCGGGCTACTTCTATAGCCGTCTGCAGAACCCCACGTGCGATTTGGTCGCCGCCAAGATCTGTGAGATGGAGGGCGGCACCGCTGCGATGCTCACGAGTTCGGGCATGGCTGCGAACTTCCTTGCGATCTTTAACGTGGCCGGTGCCGGTGATCACGTGGTCGCAAGCTCTGCCATCTACGGCGGTACCTACAACCTGCTTGCCCATACCATGGGCCGTATGGGCGTTACCTGCACGTTCGTTGCCCCCGACTGCACCGATGAGGAGCTCGAGGCAGCCTTTGAGCCCAATACCAAGCTCGTCTTTGGCGAGACGATTGCCAACCCTGCCCTTGCCGTGCTCGATATTGAGCGCTTTGCCAAGGCCGCGCATGACCACGGCGTGCCGCTGATGGTCGACAACACCTTCCCGACGCCTGTGATGTGCCGTCCCTTTGAGTGGGGCGCCGACATCGTCACGCACTCCACCACCAAGTACATGGATGGCCATGCAGCCTACCTGGGTGGCGTGATTGTCGACCACGGCCAGTTTGACTGGATGGCCCATGCAGACAAGTTCCCGGGTCTCACCACGCCCGACGAGAGCTATCACGGCGTGACCTATGCCGAGAAGTTCGGTCGCGAGGGCGCCTTCATTACCAAGGCCACCGCGCAGCTCATGCGCGACCTCGGCCCTATGCAGAACCCGCAGGCGGCGTTTTTCCTGAACAGCTCGCTCGAGAGCCTGCATGTGCGCATGCCGCGTCATTGCGAGAACGGCCTGGCCGTTGCCAAGTTCCTGCAGAGCCATCCCAAGGTACGCTTCGTGAGCTATCCGGGCCTGGAGGGCGATAAGTACTATGACCTGGCTCAGAAGTACATGCCTAACGGTACCTGCGGCGTTGTGAGCTTTGGCTTTAACGGTGGTCGCGCGGCGGCCGAGACCTTTATGAAGAGCCTCAAGCTTGCCCAGATCGCCACGCATGTGGCCGACGCCCGCACTTGCTGCCTGCATCCCGCTAACGCTACGCATCGCCAGATGAACGATGAGGAGCTCATCGCCTGTGGCATCTCCGCCGACATGGTGCGCCTGTCGTGCGGCCTCGAGGACACGGCCGACCTGATTGCCGACCTTGAGCAGGCTCTCGAGCAGTGCTAGGCTAGCGTTCGCATAAGTCGCCGATGCCGACAGAGGGCTTCGGCGACCTTTACGTTCCGATTCCGTAGGCGGGACCCCAATCGCGACTTTGCAGGCGATTGGGGCCCCGTTTTTGCGTTGCGCCACTCGAAAGGATGGACATGGATAAAACCGCAGAGCAGCTGCGCCGCGAGCGCATTGCCCTAGAGGGCGACACCCATGGCAAGAACAAATGGGCGATTCTGTTTACCGTGCTCATCATGACGTTTATGGTGTGTCTGGATTCGACCGTCGTGACCGTGGCGCTGCCCGTGATGCAAAAGGAGCTGGGCGTGGGCCTCGATCGCATTCAGCTGGTGAGCTCGGTGTATCTGCTTGCGACATGCGTGGCCATGTTGCCGTTTGGCCGTCTGGGCGACGTGCGCGGCAAGGTGGGCGTATTCCAGCTGGGCGTCATCGTCTTTACGGCCGGCTCGCTGCTTTGCGGCCTTTCGGGCTCGCTCGAAGTTCTTATTCTGGCACGCATTGTGCAGGGCGTCGGTTGCGCGGCGGCCATGGCCAACAACATGGGAATCATCACCGAGTCGTTTCCGGCGCGCGAGCGCGGTCGTGCCATGGGTATTCTCGCGACCTTCGTGGCCCTCGGCATGATGTGTGGCCCCGTGCTCGGCGGCATGCTGGTGTCAAGTTTTCCCTGGGAGAGCATCTTTCTCATTAACCTGCCCATTGGCGTCATCTCGTTTATCGTGGGGCTCTACACACTGCCGCATGTTAAGCCGGAGGCCGGCGAGCGCCCCATGTCCCTGATCGAGGCCGCTCGTCGCTGCTTTGCAAATTCGGCCTTCACCATCAACCTAGCCTGCATGCTCATCGTGTTCGTTGGCATTGGCGCATCCGAGTTTATTCTGCCGTTCTATTTTCAGGACGCTCACGGCTTTGGTTCCGACATTTCCGGACTGCTCTTTTTGGCGCTGCCGATGGTGAATGCCTTTATCGGCCCGCTTTCGGGTACGGTTTCGGACCGTGTTGGCTGCGAGGGCCCCACGGCGGTCGGCCTGGGCGTGTACGTATGCGGTCTCTTTGCGGTAAGTACGCTCGACGAGCACTCTTCCATCCCTGTGATCGTGTGCTGTGTCGCGTTTATGTCGTGCGGCACGTCGATTTTCCAGAGCCCCAATAACTCGCTGTACATGGGCTCGGCTCCGCGCGAAGCGCTCGGCTTTGCTGGCAGCCTGGGTAGCCTGGCGCGCTATGCGGGTATGGCCGTGGGCATTACGGTGGCGTCGAATATCCTGTATGGGCAGATGAGCGTGGCGATGGGCGAGGCCGTGACCAGTTTTGTTGCAGGCCGTCCGGATGTGTTCTTGTTTGGTTTTCGTTCGGTGTTCTACGTGCTCATGGCTGTGTCCGCTGTGGGCTTTGCGCTCGCCATGGTTCGTTTGGTGAGGATGCGCGCCCGCCATTAGCGTGTTGGGAGGCTGCCTGCCACGAATCAGGCCTATCTACTACGTTAGACTGCGATGTCCCAACCATGGTGCATCTGATGAAAATAAAAGCGCAGGTAGATAGCTTGCCAGTTTTCGGAAATCATGGGTATGGACAGGGGTATGAGGCTAAACGTAGTAAATAGGCCGGTTTTGTGGCCGGCGCCCTACATGATCCGCTTAGGACGGAGGAAATCGGACCATAAAGGTAGATAAAAGAGCCCCGTCCCAAATTGACTGGTCTTGCGGCTTTGTGGTGCGATGCGGCTTGTGGGGCGGGCGGGGGTCGGTCCGTGGTAGACTATCGAACAACGTTTATTAATCGCGCGGTATCGTTGCCGCGAGAAGGGGTTGCGCCATGCAGGAGCTTGAGGATCGTATTCGCCATGACGGCATCGTAAAGGCCGGTAACGTCCTTAAGGTTGATGCCTTCCTCAACCACCAGTGCGACGTTGAGCTGTTCGACCACATGGGCGCCGAGTGGGCCCGTCTGTTCAAGGGTGTCGAGATCAACAAGATCCTGACGATTGAGGCTTCGGGCATTGGCATGGCCTGCATCGCAGCTCAGCATTTTGGCGGCGTGCCGGTGGTCTTTGCCAAGAAGGCCCAGTCCATTAACCTCGACGGCGAGCAGTATGCTACGACCATCTACTCCTTTACCAAACAGAAGGAGTACCCGGTTATCGTGGGCAAGCGTTTCCTGTCCGAGGGCGATAAGGTCCTGATTATCGACGACTTCCTGGCCAACGGCTGCGCTCTTGAGGGTCTTATCAAGATCTGCGAGGCCGCGGGTGCCGAGGTGTCCGGTATTGGCATTGCCGTGGAGAAGGGCTTCCAGGGCGGTGGCGATAAGCTCCGCGAGCGTGGCTTCCGCGTCGAGAGCCTGGCCCGTATCGCCGATATGGACTGCGAGACCGGCGAGATCACCTTCGCCTAAGCGCGCAACACAAGCGATTGGTATTCGATGTGACAAAGGGACTTTCCCTTTGTCACATTTTTTGTATGAGGGGAGGTGTTGATATGGATGAGAACAAGATGGGATGGCATGAGTATGCGCGCTATGCCGAGATGTCGGCCGAGGAGTTGGCGCGCGATTGCGAGGTGCAGGTGTTTCGCGCGACGGGTCCGGGCGGACAAGGCGTCAACACGACGGACTCGGCGGTGCGCATGAAGCATGGGCCCACGGGGATTGTCGTGACGGCGCGCGAGAGCCGTAGTCAGTTTCAGAATCGCAGCTGCTGTCTGCGTAAGCTGCGCGCTGAGCTTGAGCGTCGCGGGCGTCCACCGCGCCGTCGCGTCAAGACCAAAGTGCCACAGCGCTCTCGCCAGCGCAGGCTCAACGATAAGCACTTCAACGCGATTAAAAAGGCCAACCGTCGCAAGCCGGGCGGGGAGGAATGATCTTCTCAATAAGTTGCGGTGAAATAGGGACTGTTTTGCGGCTTTGGCTGCATAAACAGTCCCTATTTCACCGCAACTTAGGTGAAGCTAGCGGGTTGGGTGCCAGACCTCGAGGACGGCGGGAAGGATATCCACCTCGATGCGCGAGGCGACAACGGGCTCGCCATCGGCCTGGATGGGGTAGTCGGGCTCCTCAAAGGTGAGCTCGGCATGGCGGCAGCGGCGCATGCGAATCGGCGGCAGTTTGGTATGGTGGCCGTCTTTGGCCGAAAGGAACATGGGCAGGGCAACCGCGCGTGGGACGGGGCCGCAGGCGTAGCAGACGTCGAGTATGCCATCGCAGGAATCGGCATCGGGACAGATGCGATAGCCCGAGCCATAGGTGGGGCCCAGCTGAATTGCCATGATGATCGCCCTCACGCGCTCGGCGGGCGCGCCGTCAAAGCTGACTGTCATGGGGTAGTTGCGATAGCGTAGGCCAAACTGCTCAAGTCCCGAGAGAGTGTAGAGCGGCGCGCCCGTCAAGCCGGTCTTTTTGCGCAGCTCGGTGGTGCCCAGGCCGATGGCGGCATCGATGCCGACCGAAAGCGTCTGGTCATAATACTCGACCGTCGCCTCGCCGCTACCGCTTGCGGGGTTCCATGAGCGAATGCGCCCGATGTCCTGACGTTGCAGCTCGCAGGTGAGTAGCGCGCCAAAATCCTTGCCGGAGAAATCGTCGATACCGAGCGTCTGGGCAAAATCGTTGCCGGAGCCCACGGGCAGGACGGCAAGAGCGGGGCGGGCGTCCTCCTTTTGCGTCATTAGCCCGTTGACGACCTCGTGAATCACGCCGTCGCCGCCAAGGGCGATAACGGTGCGATAGCCCTGAGCCTGCGCGGCCAGCTTCTTGGCGTGTCCTATACGCTCGGTCAACACCAGGTCAAACTGGGATGCGCGTGCAGTCATGTCCAAAAAGCGTTGCAAGCGCTCGGCAACTTCGCGTGCCGCACCCGACTGGGCGGCTGGGTTGGCGATGATGAGCGTGCGACCAAAATCAGTTGCGTGCATGTGGCGACTCCCGGCGTGTGACATGACAGTGCGGTCGCGCTCAGGTCGGATTGCCCCCGATTGTGGCTGCACGGCGATTATTACATCTACTCTATCAGGTCGTTGTGGCGCTCGATAGCATCCGCTACCGTACCGCCCTCATCCACAATAAGCGAGCGGCGCTTAGGTGAGATGATGCGCTGGGCGGAGTACACGCCGCGGTGTCCACCGGTTAGGTAGCTGATAAAGGCCACGATGACAAAGAACCCGGCGGCCGTGCCGTGGAACAGGTCGATGGCCATCATGCAGGTGGTGATGGGCACGTTGAGGCCGGCGCAGAACACGCCGAGCATGCCGAGAGCCGCCAGAAAACTGGGGTCAAGCCCGGTAAGGCAACCGATCCAGCCACCGAGTGCCGCACCGATGCCAAACAGGGGCGTGACCTCGCCGCCTTGGAAGCCCGCGCCCAGGGTAAGCGCTGTGACGACCAACTTGATGGCTGCGTCCGCCAGGGTGGTGTTGCCGGCAAATCCGGCGCCGGAAAGCCACGTGGAAAGGCCGGCGTAGTCCCAGGCGTCGAGGAGGGCATAGGCGGCCAAAACCACGAGTGCGCCTATGAGTGCGCGGACGAGGTAATTGGTGATAAAGCGACCGTACAGGCTCTTGACGGTTCGAACCGACCAGGCAAAGAGGCGTGCCGTCAGGCCGAAGATAATTGCGCTGATAACAACGATGGCAACCGTCTGTGGTGTCATGTTGGGAACGCTGGCGATGACATTCGCCTCGTACTCGGTTCCCAAGGCGAGCGATGTAAAGTAGCCGGTAAATGAGGCGACGAGGCAGTAGATGCCCGCGGTGTAGTCGATCTTTCCGATGAAGCACATCTCCATGCCAAAGAAAGCTCCGGCAAGGGGCGAACCGAATACGGCGCCAAAGGCCGACGAGATGCCGGCGAGCATGAGGTCGTGGTGGTCATGCTTTTTGAGGTGAGCGAGGCTCGAGATGTTGCTGGCGATGGTGCCACCAATCTGCACCGCAGCTCCCTCGCGACCGGCCGACCCGCCCGTTAGGTGCGTGAGCGTGGAACAGACGAAGGTGAGGACGGCCATGCGCATATGGATGAGGCGTGTGCCCAGAGCGGAGTCGATGACCAGGTTGTTTCCGCGTTTGGCGGCAAGACCGTGGTTTTTGTACACCCATGCGGTGGCAACGCCCACAACGGGAAGCAGCGCGTAAATCCATGCATGGTGCTCGCGATAGTCGGTCGCGATATTCAGCGAGGCCAAAAACGCCCAAGCGGCAACGCCCATGGCAAGCGAGACGATAACGACGAGTACGAGCAACTTGGCGCTCGCGAGTAGGTTGCGGGCGTTGCGGCGCGTGTCGGCAGCCAAGAGATGCTCGGAGCGGGTGAGCTGTTGCCTGCCTGCCATGATGACGTCATTAAGGGAGAAAAAGCCGCCGTCGTCGAGCGACTGGGAATGATCCTGCGCCTCGTTTGCGCTTTCGGGTTTGTCGGTAAAAGCCATACGTTCCTCTTTTTGGTTGCAACAGGAGCATTATAGAACGTGCCAAACGTGACAAACCGGCAGGTTGATTTTCGGTTCTGTTTCGCCGTCCGTTACCGACAGGTGTATTCGCGGCCGCGGGCCAGGTCTTGAGCAAGCGGCGAGGGATTATACTGAGATAAACATAAAGAATCGGCGCTTTTGTTGCGCGCCGCAGCATGCTAGAGGTGTATATGGCTGAGAAACTCATTCCGTTGGAGGACGCACAGGCGATCGTCTTGTCGCACGTGAATCGCACCGAAGTTGTCGAGATTCCCGTGTGGCAGGCGGCCGGTCTTCCCCTGGCCGAGGACGCCACGGCCGATATCGACATCTCTCCGTTTGCCAACAGCGCCATGGATGGATATGCCGTGCATGCCGTCGACCTCGCCAAAGCGTCCACCAATGCGCCCGTGACGCTTTCTGTCGTGGGGCACGAGGCCGCAGGCCATGTGTTCGATGGCGTTATCGCCCCGGGCGAGACCGTCCGCATCATGACAGGCGCGCCGGTGCCCGAGGGTGCGGATGCTGTGGTGAAATACGAGATCGTCGAGGTGCTTGACGGCGACGGCAACGAGGGCTCGCACGTGAGCTTTTCGGCGCCTGCTAAAGTGGGGGAGAACGTTCGCTCTGCCGCCGAGGAGGCCCATGCCGGCGACGTCGTGATGCGTGCCGGCGAGGTTGTGGCCCCGGCCGGCGCTGGCCTGCTGGCAAGCGCCGGTTACGCGAGCGTGAAGGTCCATGCCGCTCCGCGCGTGGGCATTATCTCGCTGGGCACGGAGCTGGTCGCGCCGAGCAAGCTGCCGGCACGCGGGCAGATTCGCGATTCCAGCTCCTCGGCGTTGATGGCCGAAGCGCTCGATGCCGGCGCCGAGCCGGTGTTCTATGGCATTGCGCCCGATGATGAGCAGGCGATTGCCGAGCTGGTACATCGCGCCGTGCAGGAGTGCGATTTTGTCATTACGAGCGGCGGCGCCTCTGCGGGCGATTACGACTACGTGACGGCGCTGGTCAAGCGCGAGGGCGAGGTGCTCTTCGACCGCATCTCGATGCGTCCTGGCAAAGCCATCACGTTTGGCCTGCTTGGGGGCAAGCCGTATTTGGGGCTTTCGGGCAATCCCGCGGCGGCGTATGTGGGCTTTGAGATGCTCGCCCGCCCCGCGATCCGCAAGATGCGCGGCTTTGCCGAGGGTACGCGTCCCGTGCAGCAGGCGATATTGACGCACGGCGTGAAGAAGCGCCAGGACCGACGCTTCTTCGATCGCGCCACGGTTTTGCGCGACCCCGAGACCGGTGAGCTGTTGGTGACCGAGGCCAAGACGCAGAATTCGGCGCTGCTCGGCACGATGCAGCGGGCCAACTGTCTGCTGCGTATTGACGAAGGGCCGTGTGAGCTCAAGCCGGGCGACGTCGTGGGCGTCGTGCGTGTCGATCTGCCTGAGGATGCCGTGTTGTAGGAGGAATGCTATGGAGCTGAAGATATCGATCGTGACGTGCTCGGACACGCGCGATCTTGCCCAGGATGAGGCCGGAGCCGCACTCGAGGAACTTATCGAGGCGCAGGGCTGGACGGTCGCCTCACATGTGGTCGTGCGCGACGACGTCAGCGAGATCGGTGATGCCATTGTGGAAGCCGCCGATGAGTGCCACGCCAATGTCGTGCTCACCTGCGGTGGCACGGGTCTTTCGATGCGCGATGTGACGCCCGAGGCGACGCGCGCCGTCTGCGACCGCGATGTGCCGGGTATTGCAGAGGCGATCCGTGCGTACTCCATGACCAAGACGCACCGCGCTATGCTCTCGCGCGCTATTTGCATGCAGCGTGGGTATACGCTTGTCATCAACTTCCCGGGATCTACGAAAGCAGCCCGCGAAAGCTGGGGGGCCGTGAGCGACCAGCTGGAGCATGCGGCTCAGATGACAGCGGGCGGCGGACATACCAACTAAGCGGTTTACCTGCGGCGGGGCGACCTGAACGGCTGCTCCGCCTTTTATTTGCGCCCAAGGGGACGGCATTCTGTAGGCATGCCTGAAACTATATTCTCAGACGAGAATAATTTCTTAGAATCATTATTCGCAACGAAGTATAATCTAATTACAGAATAAAGCCTGCGGTGGGGTACCCGGGCGTAGCATTCGAAAGGGTTGAACATGTTCGATATGGTTTCTCGCCGCGGTTTCGTCTCGCTCTCTGCTGTCGCCGCTGCCGGCCTTGGCCTTGCCGGCTGCTCCGGCAACAAGACGTCTGAGCCGACTGGCTCCGCTGCCGGTTCTGCTAAGGCATCTTCCAAGAAAGCTGTCGAGCTTCAGGTCTTCGCTGCCAACTCTCTCGAGAAGGCCCTGCCCGAGGTCCAGGAGCTCTACACCGAGCAGACCGGCACCACCTTTGCCGACACGCAGTTTAAGGCCTCCGGCGACCTTGTCGAGCAGATGCGCGCCGGTGCCGCCGTCGACGTGCTCATCACGGCCTCCAAGGGCACCATGGACGACGCCGAGGCCGCCGAGCTCGTCGACGCCGACACGCGTGAGGATATGTTCGTCAACGACCTCGTGATCATTCGCGCTGAGGGCTCCGACACCAAGATCGAGGCCATCGCCGACGTCGCGAATCTGGACGGCAAGATCGCCATTGGCGACGCCAAGACCGTCCCCGCCGGCAAGTACGCCAACCAGGCACTGGCTTCCGTGGGCCTCTACACCGGTACCGAGGGTGACGACGGCGAGTATGCTCCCGAGCTTGCCGACAAGGTGGCCCTGGCCGACAAGGTCGGCACCGCTGCGTCTTACGTCTCTACGGGCGACTGCGTGGCCGGTTTTGTCTACAGCTCCGATATCTTCCGCTATGACGGCATCGAGGAGGCCTTCGTGTGCCCCGAGGACTCGCACAAGCCCATCGTGTATCCCGGTGCTGTCGCCGATAGCTCCGAGCACGCCGACGAGGCCAAGGCGTTTATCGACTTTTGCCTGTCCAATAAGAAGGCTCAGAAGATTTGGGCTAAGTACGGCTTTGAGCTTTCCGCGTAGTGCGGCTTGGCGCGATAATTCCATCGTTTTGTGTTTCACTCCGTCCTTGTATTCGCTTGGAGCTTTTCGTGCTTAATAGATTCAGCATGCTTGTCGCCTGTGCTTTGACCTTCGCGCTTTGCTGGGTGCCGGGATTTGCGTTTGCTGGGGTCGCTGAGGACGGGGCCCAAGTTGCTGCGACCGCTCATGGGCTTTCCTATGGGATTGAGGGTTTTGAGCGGTTGGCCAAGGGGACTGCTCGTGCCATGGAGGGCCAGCCTGAGGGCTACCGGTTTCCCGTTGACGAGGACGTGGACCTTGTAGTGGCGCCCGCTGCCGATCGCGTTGTGGTGTGGATATCGCCCAAGGTGGTCGAGAAGTATGGATTGGATCCGCAGGACAACGAATGCGTATCGGGTCTCAAGGCCCTCGTCTGTAAGCTCGACAGCGCAAACTGCATGGGAGGTGCGCAGCTGGGGGACGTGGATCTTCCTTGGTATGTTACGGCGGAAACAACGTTTGATGCCGGCGGGTATACCTATGGCTTTGACGAGCGCGGTGCGGATGGGGATCGCTATGTGGTGATTGCATCGGCCTCGGGTGATGCCAAGGGCGGCGCGCGTTGGCTTGATAGCGCTCAAATGATAGAGGCATCGTCTGTCGTGTTGCGGGATGAGCAGGGGCCCTTGGCCTCTCTGGCTTCCTTTTTAGGCGGCATCGACTACCGCCCGTTTTGGGTGTCCATAAAAACGAGCGGCCTTGCCCTGGTGATCTCCTTTGCACTGGGCCTGTTTGCCGCGTGGAAGACTATGGGTACCTCGAGTCGCATCAAGGGCCTGCTCGATTCAGTCTTTACGATTCCTATGGTGCTGCCGCCCACGGTCTGCGGCTTTCTGCTCCTCATGCTGTTTGGCCGCTCGACCGGGGTGGGCCAGTGGCTCATCGCGCACGGCATCTCGATCGTCTTTACCTGGCCTGCGGCGGTCATTTCGGCCGTCGTTGTGTCGTTTCCGCTGGTTTACCGCACGGCGCTTGGAGCCTTCGAGAGTCTCGACACGCAGATGCTCGACGCCGCACGAACCCTGGGATGGTCCGAGCGTCGCATCTTTGCCAAGCTCATGATGCCGCTCGGCTGGCCCTCCATCGCCGCCGGCGCGGTGCTTGCCTTCGCGCGTGCCATGGGCGAGTTTGGCTGCACCCTGTTCTTTGCGGGCAACTACGCCGGCATTACCCAGACCATCCCCATCGCCATCTACTTTGAGTGGATGGGCGGCAACACGTCGGTGGCCCTCTTTTGGGTCGCCATCGTTATCGTGTTCAGTTTCCTGGTCATCCTGTTCATCAACATGTACACGGCGCATTTTCAAAAGTATCGCGAGGGCGGTCTCTCCCGTGCGGAGCGCAAGCAGGCCAAAGAGCTCGCCGGACAGGGCGATTCGCTTGACCCGGTGGGCGGCGATGCCTTGCGCATCGATCGCGAGGCGCTGGCCGAGCTTATGCGCGATGACGCGGCACCTCAGGGAGGTCGATAAGCTATGTCGCTCGTTTTGGATATCAAAAAACGCTATCCCGGGTTTATGCTCGACATGCAGCTTGAGGCCGGCGAGGAGCGTGTGGCGCTCCTGGGTGCCTCGGGTTGCGGCAAGAGCTGCACGTTGCGCTGCATTGCCGGCGTGGAGACACCCGACGAGGGGAAGATCGTCGTCAACGGCGTGACCTTTTTTGACTCGGTGGCGGGCATCAATCTGTCGCCCCAGGAGCGAAAATGCGCCCTGATGTTTCAAAACTATCAGCTGTTCCCCAATATGACGGTGGCCGATAACGTGTGCGCCGGCGTTGAGGGTGCAGGCGACGCCGCGGCGCGCAGGCAACTTGCCGAACGCTACCTGGGTATCTTTGGACTGGCCGACTTTGCCGACCGCTATCCCGCGCGCCTCTCGGGCGGCCAGCAGCAGCGCGTGGCGCTCGCGCGCATGGTGGCGGCGCACCCGGGCATTTTAATGTTCGACGAGCCCATGAGCGCGCTCGACGCGTATCTCAAGAGCGCGCTTGAGCAGAACATGCTCGACCTGTTCGACGTCTGTAACCGTACCGTGCTCTACGTGAGCCACGACATCGACGAGGCATGCCGCTTGTGCCAGCGCATCTGCGTGATGCATAACGGGCATGTGGAGGAGATCGGCTCGGTCGATGAGGTGGTCCGTCATCCGCAAACGCTGGCGGCGCTGCGCCTGACGGGGTGCAAAAACACGAGCCGTGCGCGCAAGATCGGGCCCCAAGAAGTCGAGGCCCTCGACTGGGGCATGACCTTTAACGTGGGTCGCGAGGTTCCCGATGGTGTGGCGTACCTGGGCATTCGCGCAAGTTATTTCCATGTTGACAACCGTGCTGAGCGGGGCCGCAACAGCTATGATTTGCACGTGGCCCGTGTGAGCGATTCACGTTTTGAGCGCCTGGTGCTGCTGGATGTGCCGCGTGCCGATGCGCCCACGCGTTTGCAGTGGAAGGTCAACAAGGTGGGCATACCTGTCGACGAGTTGCCGCAAGCAGGCGAGACGCTGCGCATGCATTTTGATGCCAGCAGGATCCATTTGGTTTGTCGATAGCGCCGGGTAATGCCGTCGGGGAATATAAGCCTCGGCGGCTTTGTTTTTGCCGTTCGCCGAATGAGGAATGACAAACTCTTATCAATCAAGATAATTATTTATTAGACGACGGCACACGACGCTGTCGTACGAATGTCAACGGTGTTCGCATGGTCGATGACCGTTGATATAGTTGACCTCAACTTGTAAAGGAGGGTGCGCACATGCCGCAGACGACATACATTCGCCGCGTTGCCGCGCGTGCCCTGTATATGGCTCGGAGCCGCATATGAGCAGGTATGTTCACGGCTCCGGGAGAGACGACGCACAACTAAATAATCGACCGCAAAGCAGGTTCCCTAAAATTCCGGGTTTGAGCACGGTCGGGCAATCGCCGTCCGTCGTGCATCGATACCGCTGTTATCCGTTTTTGGTTCGAGAGGGGAACCGTTATGGCTGAAGAATTTGATTTCCACCCGATGTGGGAGAGCCTCGGCATGAATCTTGCCGACCACGACATGCTGCTAGGCGCCGTGGGCCAGATGTATGGCGATATGTTCTTGACGCAGAACAATCGCCCCAAGTCCACGTCCTACCTGGACTTTGTGGCCACCAACATCCACAGCGGCCGTATTAAGGAGATGCTCGACAAGAAGGAGGCTGGCGAGGCCACCAAAATCGTGGGCTCGTTCTGCGTGTACGTGCCCGAGGAGATCGTGCTTGCCTGTGACGGCATTCCCGTTGGTCTGTGCTCGGGTGCCGATTGGGCAACGGACAAGGTCGAGGAGCACTTGCCGCGCAACACTTGTCCGCTTATCAAGAGCTTTGCCGGCTTTAAGCTGGGTGAGGTCTGCCCCTACATCGAGTCGAGTGACTTGGTGGTAGGCGAGAACACCTGCGATGGCAAGAAGAAGGCCTACGAGTTTTTTGCCACGCAAAAGAACATGTACGTCATGGATATTCCCAACGTGCACGACGAGTCGACGCTCGTGACCTGGAAGGCCGAGGTTAAAAAGCTCGCCGTCAAGATTGAGGAAGAGTGCGGCGTCACGATTACGCCTGAGCGTCTGAAGGCCGCCATCCGCGCCGTCAATGAGAAGCGTCGCGCCCTGCAGCGCCTCGCTGCCACGCGCGCTGCCGACCCAGCGCCCATTAGCGGTCTCGACAGCCTGCTGACCGTTCAGGCCGCCTTTATGGACGACACGCCGCGTCTGACCGGAGCCATCAACGATATGGCGGCCGAGTGTGAGCAGCGTGTCGAGGCCGGCGAGGGCGTAGCACCCAAGGGGACCAAGCGCATCCTGTACACCGGTACGCCCATGGCCGTGCCCAACTGGAAGCTGTTCAGCCTCATCGAGAAAGCCGGCGGCATTGTGGTAGGCGAGGAGTCCTGCACGGGCTCGCGCTACTACAAGGATCTGGTCGACGAGTCCGGCGAGACGGTCGACGAGATGCTCGACGCCATCGCCGAGCGCTACTTTAAGATCAACTGTGCCGTCTTTACGCCCAACGACCAGCGAATGAAGGACATTGTCCAGATGGCCAAGGACCTGCATGCCGACGGCATTGTCGACGTGGCCCTGCAGTTCTGCACGCTCTACGAGATGGAGTCGTTTGCCGTGGAGAAGGCCGCCGAGGAGGCCGGCATTCCGTTTATGCGCATCACGACCGACTATGCCGGCGAGGACGCCGGCCAACTGCAAACCAGGATCGAGGCTTTCTTGGAAACCATTTAGGGCTATCCGTCTCGGCGGCTTCCCCAGGCACCCGATCTTGCCGTTCAAACCGTCGCTTGCGTACCAGAAGTACGCGGCGCTCCTCTTTCACGGCAACCTCGGGCACCTGGGAAAGCCGTTTCCTTGGTTGGTTAAAAGGTCTGTTAAGGAGTTATATGTCGGAAAATACTGAGCAGCCGTTGCCGCGCACGTTTGAGGAGTTCAACGAGCAACGCAAGGCGGCGTTTATTCGCGTCAAGGATTATAAGCAGGCGGGTAATCGCCTGGTCGGCTTTTTGTGCAGCTATACGCCGCTCGAGATTATCGATGCCGCGGGCGCTGCAAGTGTGGCCTTGTGCGGCACATCCGACGAGGTGATTCCCGAGGCCGAGAAGGTGCTGCCGGCAAATCTGTGTCCGCTCATCAAATCGACGTACGGCTTTGCCTATTCGCAAAAGTGCCCGTTTACGTACTTTAGCGACATGATCATCGGCGAGACCACCTGCGACGGCAAGAAGAAGATGTACGAGCTACTCAACGAGCTCAAGCGCACGCACATTCTGCATCTTCCGCAGGGTCGCGATCGTGCCTACGAGCGTGAAGGCTGGTACGAGGAGTGCCGCCTGCTCAAGGAGGAGCTCGAGGGCTTCTACGGCATCACGATTACCGACGATGACCTGCGCGCTGCCGTCCGTCGTCGCAACCGCTTGCGTGCGGCCCAGCTCGAGATGTTTGCACTGCAGGCCAACCAGCCGGCGGCCATGAGCGGCGTCGACCTGATGAGCACCATGTTTGCCGGTACGTTCAGCTTTGATATCGAGGCCTATACGCAGCAGCTGGAGCAAAAGGTCGCCAAGCTGCGCGAGGCCTACGACGCGGGCGAGCGCCCGGTCGCGGCGGATGCCAAGCGCATTCTGATCACCGGCTGCCCGGTGGGCGGCGTGATCAACAAGATCGGTCGCACCATCGAGTCCAACGGCGGTGTGGTCGTGTGCATGGACGACTGCTCGGGCGAGCGCACGGCGGCCATGATGATCGACCCGGAGGCTCCCGACATCCTGCGCGCCATCGCCGACCGCTACTTGGATATCAACTGCTCGGTCATGACGCCCAACGACGGTCGTATGGAAAACACGCTGGCCATGTGCGAGAAGTATCACGTCGATGGCGTAGTGGAGAGCGTGCTCCAGGCGTGCCACACCTTTAACGTGGAGAGTGCGCGCATGCAGGAGGCTGTCGAGGGTGCGGGTATTCCGTATATGAAGATCGAGACCGACTACAGCAACGGCGACATGGGCCAGATCGAGACGCGCATCGCTGCCTTCATCGAAACCCTGTAGGACAAATGCGGCAAAGGGATAGCTGCTTTGCCGCATAGAAGGAGGATGCCGTGGTTGGCATTGGTATCGACATAGGCTCGACGGCCGCGAAGGCTGCGGTGGTGGAGACGGACAACGCCATTGCGTGGACCTGCGTCATGCCGACGGGGTATTCGTCGGTCGATGCGGCCGAGCGCCTACGCGGTGAACTCGCCGCAGCCGGCTATGACGTGACGGGCGACGATGTTCGCGTGGTCGCGACTGGGTACGGCCGTGTCGCGGTGCCCTATGCCAACAAGGTAGTGACCGAGATCACCTGCCATGGTGCCGGTGCGGTCCGCCTGTTTGGCGAGCAGGGCACGGTGATCGACGTGGGCGGCCAGGATACCAAGGTCATCCAACTCAAGGGCGGCCGCGTGGCAAAGTTCGCCATGAACGACAAGTGCGCCGCCGGCACGGGGCGCTTTCTGGAGATCATGGCCGACCGCCTGGGCATTACCCAGCAGCAGATGGCAGACCTCGCCCGCACCGGCGAGCCTACCAAGATTTCTAGCATGTGTACCGTGTTTGCCGAAAGCGAGGTCATCAGCCTGATCGGTCGCGGTGAGCCGCGCGAGAACATTGCGCGTGGCGTGATCGACAGCGTGGTCTCGCGCGTGGCGACCATGGCCGGACAGGCCGCGGGCGCCCCGTACTACCTGACCGGTGGCCTGTGCGAGAACGCCTTCGTAGTGGAGCGGTTGGGCGAGCTACTGGGGTCGCCGGTGACCACCTCGCCCCAGGCTCGCTTTGCCGGAGCGATCGGCGCGGCTGTCCGCGCCGCCGCCTTGGCCTAGGGGTGTACCGCGACATGCGCATCCTCAATATCTCGGCACAAAAACCAGATAGCACTGGCAGTGGCACCTACCTTGCCGCGCTCGTGCGCGAACAGATCGAGACGGGACATCGCGCCGCCGTGCTTTGCGGCGCGGCACCGGGTGATACCCAAGGCGAGCTGGACCGGCGTGCTGCCGTGTTTGCCGTACCGTTCGAGTCGCCCGAGCTGCCGTTTCCCATCTGTGGCATGTCCGATGTCATGCCCTATCCCTCCACACGCTATCGTGATCTGACGCCTTCGATGCTCAAGGCATTTGAGCGGGCATTTGCTGCTGCAATCGATCGGGCGGTGGCTGAGTTTCGGCCCGATCTGGTGCTCTGCCATCACCTGTATCTGGTGACCGCATTGGCGCGCGAGTGCGTCCGAGGCGTGCCGGTTGTTGCCGTGTGTCATTCGACCGACCTGCGCCAGCTGCGTTCGCATACGCTCGAACGCGATCGCATCGTAAGTGCGGTTCGTCGGCTCGATGCCGTCTTTGCACTCCATGCTGAGCAGGCTGAGCAGATTGGCCTGGTGTGCGGCGTCGATGCCGATCGTATCCACGTGATTGGGACGGGCTACGACCATCGCGTCTTCTGCCGCGATGCAAGCGTGGCGAGGCAGCCGGGATCGCTTGTGTACGTGGGCAAGATTTGCTTTAAAAAGGGCGTCGAGTCGCTGGTTCGAGCTGTGTCATTACCGATTGACGATGGCGTCCGCCCATCTGGCTTGGTACTTGTGGGCGGCCGCGGGGACGATGCCGAGTACGCGCGTATCGAGCGCTTGACCGCGGCCTCGGATGTGCCGGTGACGCTGGCGGGGCGCCTGGATAGCGATGGGCTCGTGCGTGCCTACCGCAGTTCCGACGTCTTTGTGCTGCCTTCGTTTTACGAGGGTCTGCCGCTCGTGACGATCGAGGCCCTCGCGTGCGGCTGCAAAGTTGTGGCGACCGATTTGCCCGGCGTTCGTCCCTGGATGGAGGCGATGCTTCCCGGTGCTCCCGTGACGTGGGTGGCGTCGCCGCGTATGACGGATGTCGACACGCCCGTGGCGGCCGACCTTCCGTTGTTTGAGCGCGCACTGGCAGATGCTATCGCGCAGGCGCTTGCGGCGCCGCTTTCGACGTTCGAGCCGTCGGCGGTCTCTTGGGAAGCGTGCCTGGCGCGTATACTTAAAGCCGTTGATTTGTTGGAAGGGGGTTCGTATGGCTAAGGACACCATGAGGCTCACGTCTATGACTGCCGCGAGCGGTTGAGCCGCTAAGTTGGCTCCTGGAGCCCTCGCCCAGGTCCTGGGCGACTTGCCCAATGTGCATAACGATAACCTGCTCGTGGGGTTCGATACCTCCGACGATGCGAGTGTCTTTCGTGTTGGCGAGAACTTGGGTCTCGTGCAATCCATCGACTTCTTCCCGCCGATGGTCGACGATCCCTATTTGTTCGGTCAGATTGCCGCGGCCAACTCGCTGTCGGACATCTACGCCATGGGCGGGCGGCCGAGCCATGCCATGAACCTTCTGTGCATCCCCAGTTGCCTGGGCGTTGAGGTTGCCGGGCAGATTTTGGCGGGTGGCGCCGACAAGTGCGTCGAGGCGGGTTGCTCCATCGCGGGCGGCCACACCATCAACGACGACGAGCCCAAGTACGGCTTGTCCGTGAGCGGCTTTGTCGCGCTCGACCGTATGCTCGCCAACAGCGGCGCGCGCGTGGGCGATGTCCTGCTGCTGACCAAGGCGATCGGCTCGGGCATCATCACCACGGCCATTAAGGGCGAGCTCATCGAACAGGATGGCGCCAGCCCGATGTTCGACTCGATGCGTACCCTCAACGAGGCCCCGATTCGTCTGGCCGAGGGCCTCGAGCTTCACGGCTGCACTGACGTCACGGGCTTTGGCCTGATCGGGCACGCGTGCGAGATGGCCGAGGGCTCGGGCGTGCAGATTGAACTGACGTCGGGCGCGGTGCCGCTCTTTGACCAGGTGCTCGACATGGCGCGTCTGGGCATTATCCCCGCCGGCGCCTACCGCAACCAGGACTTCTTTGGCTCGCGCGTGACGGCCGACGATGACCTGGAGCCAGGCATGCTGGATGCGCTGTACGATCCACAGACCTCGGGTGGCTTGCTCATCGCGGCGCCTGCTGCCGATGTGGATGAGCTCGCGCGTCGTCTGCATGCCGAGGATCGCATCGCCGCCGTTGTCGGTCGCGTGTGCGAGGCGGTGCCGGGCGGTCCTGCTGTTCGCGTTGTGCATTAAGGAAAACCGTTTATGCGACCGTCCGTTGTTCTGGGCGGTCTCTTTTGAAAGGAATTTACTATGTCTACCAAGATTGAAGTCAATGCCATGGGCGATGCCTGCCCGCTGCCCGTCGTCAAGACGCTCAAGGCCCTCAAGCAGCTCGATGGCGAGGGCGCCGTCGTGACCTCGGTCGATAACGAGACCGCCGTCAAGAACATCTCCAAGATGGCGCAGGAGAAGGGCTGTACGGCCACGGTCGAGAAGGTTTCTGACGCCGAGTGGCAAGTGACCGTGGCGACCTCTGGCGCCGTTGCCGTGGCCGATCCCGAGCAGGATGGCGCTGCTTTCTGTGGTGTCGGCGCCGGCAAGGGCAAGCTCGTCATTTCCGTCTACACCGACTGCATGGGCCGCGGCGACGACGAGCTGGGCCACAAGCTCATGAAGGCCTTCATCTTTGCCGTGACGCAGCAGGAGGAGCTGCCCGCGACCATGCTGTTCTACAACGGCGGCGCCAAGCTCACCGTCGAGGGCTCACCGGTACTCGACGACCTGAAGGGTCTGGCCGAGCAGGGTGTCGAGATCCTTACCTGCGGCACCTGCCTCGATCACTTTGGCATTAAGGACCAGCTCGCGGTGGGCGAGGTCACGAACATGTACGTGATCGTGGAGAAGATGGAGCAGGCTGTGCGCGTCGTGCGCCCGTAGCGTTTGGGCGGGATTGCCATGAGAGAAAAGCGCCCTGCGCTTGTCATCACGTTTCCTACCACGGCGGCCGCCATGGGGTGCGAGACCCTATGCATCGAGCGCGGCCTTCCCGGGCGCACGATTCCCGTGCCCGGAGAGGTCGCTGCCGGATGCGGCTTGGCGTGGAAAGCGCTGCCTTCGGATGAGGATCTGCTGCGCGGCGAGCTTGCCGCGGCGGGCGTTCCCACCGAGGGCTTTACCGTGATCGATATGTGGGAGGTCGTGCGATGATCTACCTGGATAACGCGGCGACGACCATGCACAAGCCGCAGGCGGTGATCGATGCCGTGGCGCAGGCGATGTGCTCGCTCGGCAATGCCGGACGCGGCGCGACGTCGGGCGCGCTCGACGCTGCGCGTACCATCCACGGCTGCCGCACTAAGATTGCGTGCCTGTTGGGATGCCCGCGGGCTGACCATGTGTGCTTTACGCCTAACTCGACGGCGGCGCTCAACACGGCCATTAACGGCGTGGTGCGCCCCGGCGATCGTGTGGTCACGACGGTGCTCGAGCACAACTCCGTGCTGCGTCCGCTCAACCGCCTGGCGGCAGAGCGGGGCGTGACCGTTGAGCATGCGGGCTGCGACGCGAACGGCGTGCTCGACTATGACGAGCTTGAGCGGCTGGTCACGCCGGGCACGCGTGCCGTGGTGGTGGCGCACGCCTCCAATGTGACCGGCAACGCGGTCGACATTGCGCGCGTGGCCGCCATGGCCCATGCGGCCGGCGCGCTGGCGATCGTCGACGCCTCTCAGTCTGCCGGTACGGCTCATATCGATATGCAGACCATGGGGCTCGACGTCGTGTGCTTTACCGGCCACAAAGCGCTCATGGGACCTCAAGGCACCGGCGGCCTGGCCGTGGCAGAGGGCATTGACGTGGCCCCTTGGGCCATGGGTGGCACCGGTGTTCACAGCTTCGATGAGCTGCAGCCGCTTGAGTGGCCCACGCGCCTTGAGGCGGGCACGCTCAACGGCCATGGCATCGCGGGCCTTTCCGCTGGTCTCGACTTTATCGAGGCCCAGGGTGGGGTCGAGGCGATTGCTGTCCACGAGCGTGCGCTCGCTGATCGCTTCCTTGCCGGTGTGCGCGAGATTCCGGGGATTAAGCTCTACGGTGCCTTTGACCAGCTGACGCGCTCTGCGATTGTGTCGCTCAACGTGGGTGATATCGACTCTGCCGAGATCTCGGATGCCCTCATGCAAGGGTGGGGGATTGCGACGCGCCCCGGTGCCCATTGTGCCCCGCTCATGCACCGCGCGTTAGGCACCGAGCGCCAGGGTGTCGTTCGCTTCTCGTTTGGATATTTCAACACGACCGAAGAAGTCGACACGGCTATCGATGCTCTGCGCGATTTAGCCTGCTAAAGCTGCTAGAGCGTATATACTTGCGGGACGGGTCTTTTGCCCGTCCCGTTTTTGTTTCGACCTGAAAGGTGTGCCTATGGCCTCATCCGCCCCGCGCGGTTTGCGCTCCGACCATGTCGTTACCGTCGGCATTGCGTTGTTCTCGATGCTCTTTGGTGCCGGTAACCTCATTATTCCGCCGCTGCTGGCGCTGCAGGCAGGTTCTGCCACGCCGGTTGCCATGATCGGCTTTTTGATTGCCGCTATCGGTCTGCCTGTTATGGGCTTTATCGCCGTGGCGCTTGCCGGAACGGCGCGCGAGCTTGCTGGCCGCGTGCGCCCCAAGTTCGGCGAGTTCTTTGTCGCGGCGGTGTATCTGGCCATCGGCCCGTGCCTGGCTATTCCGCGCACGAGCTCCACGGCATTCGAGATGCTGGTGCCGCTGCTGCCCGAGGGTATTTCGCTCGGCACGGCACGTCTGGTATTTGCCATCGGGTTCTTCGTGGTCGCGTTTGTACTCACGCTTCGCCCGGGCGTCATCACGCGCGTGCTCGGCCGCATTACGGGTCCCGCGCTCATTGCGCTCATCGTGCTGGTCGTTGGTGCTGCCGTGATCTCGCCGCTGGGTCCCGCTGCCGCGCCTCAGGCTCCCTACGATGCAGGCGCTGCCGTGCAGGGCTTTCTGACTGGCTATCAGACCATGGACCTGCTCGCGTCGCTCGCCTTTGGCATCATCATCGCCGAGACCATCCATGAGTTGGGTGTGACTGATGACAAGCGCGTGGCCTTCGAGATCTCGCGCTCCGGTGTGATCGCTGGCGTGCTCATGGCCATCATCTACTGCGGCCTGGCGCTTGCCGGCATGCAGCTCGGCACGGTTATGCCCGATGCTACCAACGGTGCCGCCATCCTCGCCCGTTCGGCCTCTATGCACTTTGGCCTTGCTGGCACGGTTGTCGTCTTTGCGATTTTCTTCCTCGCCTGCATGAATGTCTGCATTGGCCTTATTAGCTGCTGCTCGCGTTACTTCTGCGAGACGTATGTGGTCGAAGGGGGAGCGGAGGCTTCCGAGGAGGCCATGCGCCGTCCCTTTGCGGCTCTCGCCTTTGTGTTCGCGGCGTTTTCGTGCGTGCTCTCCAACGTGGGCCTCGACATGATCCTCATGTTCTCGGTGCCCATGCTCAACGCCTTGTATCCCGTTGCCATCGTGCTGGTACTGATGGGCCTGGTGCACGGCTTTTGCGACGCTCATCCGCAGGTGTGGGTCTGGGTCGGCGGCGTGGTTGCCGTGCAGAGTGTGATCACCTCGGTCCGCGACGCGTTCTTTGCGAGCGCGTGGTTGCCGTTCGATGCGCTGCCGCTGGCGGACATTGGAGCTGCATGGGCGCCGGTCGCCGTGGCGGCGTTCGTGATTGGGCTGCTCCATAGCCAGTTTGTCGCACATTCGAGGAGCTAGGGTTTCTGCGCTTGCACAGGCGGGGAGTCTCCCCTATAATTTCCTTCGCTTTGGGACACGCAAGGTTTAGACCTTAGCTGCTCAACACCTTCGGGACGTGGCGCAGTTTGGTAGCGCGCCTGCTTTGGGAGCAGGATGTCGCAGGTTCAAATCCTGTCGTCCCGACCATATCTTGCGGGCGTAGTTCAATGGTAGAACCCCAGCCTTCCAAGCTGATGACGCGGGTTCGATTCCCGTCGCCCGCTCCATAAGAATTGTTTTAACGGCTTTGGTTTCCTTTGGGGATCAGAGCTGTTTTCGTTTACGCGCCGGGCGACGGGAATCGAACCCGCTAGGGTGCGGAGCTGAGAAAATGCGTGAGCATTTTCCAGCGCAGCACGCAAGGGCCGAAGGCCCGCAGCGAAACAAGGATTTGCGAAGCAAATCCTTGGACTTCCCGTCGCCCGCTCCATAAGAATTGTTTTAACGGCTTTGGTTCCTTTTGGGACCAGAGCCATTTTCGTAAGTGTACGGGGCAACGGGAATCGATGCCGCCCCGCGCCCCTCCTAAGTTCCGGTGAAATACGGACTGTCTATTGGCTTTTGCGAACCCACTGAAGGTCGGGTAGCTAATTTGGGATGGGGCTATTTGATTGCTTTAGCGATTGGCTGGCAAATGTGGTCAAAAAGCCCTGTTCCAAAATGACTGGTTCGGTGCTGAGCCACGAAAGCGGCCCATCTACTACGTTTGGCCTGCAGGGGTCGACCATAGCCGCATTTTCGGAAAATCGGCAAGCCGTCTACCAGCGGTTTTGATTTTTCGGATTTCGGTATGGTTGAGGGCAATCGGTTAAACGTAGTAGATGGGCCCATTTCGTGGCGAACGGTGTGATTCGCGGTCCAAGGCTGCCGGTTTCGGATGGCCAGCCTTGAAGTTGCGGTGAATTAATTTCTGAAAAGCGCGAATAAGCCTAATCCAGGAACTATTTCACCGCGACTTAGAAAGGATAGGTTTAGCTGCGGGGGCGGTGGCGGAGCTTGTCGATGGTGGCGTCGGTGCTGCGGTTGCGGGCTTCGGCTGAGGTTTGGCGCTTGCGGCGGTAGTCGATCATGCCTTGGATGATGGGCTTGCCAAAGCTCACGACATCATCGTTATAGATAGCGGTTCGGGCTGCGAGGAGGCAGTCGGTAAAGTCCATATGGGTCTTGCCAAAGAGTTTGACGGCAAGGGCGACAACGGTGGGCTCGTCGACCATGACGTCATCGAGCAGTCTTTTCATGGCCGCAGCAATCTCAACGCGGGGAACCTTATAGACGTCGCGCAGCGTGACCACGACGCGCGTGATGATTTCGGGGTAGACACGAGCGGTGCGGGTGGCGATGACCTTGGCGGCGCGCGGTGACAGAACCTCGTCGTCGTTAAGCAGGTAGCGTAGGATGACGGTCTCGTCGATGATGGTGCTACTCATGGATATCTACTTCCTCGGGACCCAAAACCGAATCGTCGCTTTCCGTAGCAAGGTATTCAATCCAGGCATTGCGTTCCTCAGAGCGGCGATTGGGGTCCCCATATGCTTTGAGCGATCCATAGGCGGCGGTGCCGTCCTTTGAGCGTACGGCGACTGGCTGAAAGGGGAGCTTGCACATCAAAATGCTCTGAGCGACAAATAGGCGGACGGCCTCGGCGAGCGAGGTGCCCATGGCGTCGTAGAGGCGCTCGGCATGCTGCTTGTCATCTTCGCGGATGCGCACCTGCAGGATGGCTCTTTTTTGAGTCGATGACATCGCTGGCCTCCCTTTATTAGCGTGCAATATGGATGGTCAAATACGGCACGTGCCGATACTTGGCAATCATATATCCAATACTTTATTGCACTCAAGTTTATGAGTGTAAACATTACTACAAGCGTAGTACATCTTTAAAAGAAGAGCGTGAAATCTCTCGCGGCGTACGCGTGTAATACACTCATCTCTATATCTAAGCAAGAATAATTCTAACCAGCACAAACCCCTGCAATACACACGTATTGCAGGGGTTACGCTCAAGATTACCCCCTGCAACTGCGTATATTCAACCTGTATACCGTTGGAGGAATCTTATCGAAGTGCCTGTTTCGCCGCATGCATTCGATACGCCGATGCCGGACCACGGGCGGTTCGGGGCAACGTCGACAGGGTCTCTCCGGCATGGGATTCAGGAGGGAGTGAACAAC
>USHZ01000002.1 GCA_900554595.1 uncultured Collinsella sp.
CGAACTTGCCACCCGTCACCTCAATGCAGGGCTTAATCTTGAGCAGATGGGCGCCTAGGAACGCGACGTTGGACAAGCGACCGCCCGCCTTAAGGAAGGCAAGGTCGGTGGGAACAAAGCCCAACAGCACGCGGTCCATCACCGAATTGGCGAAGGCGAAAATTTCGTCAACGGAGGCATCGGGATGAGCCTCGATGTATTTGGCGGTCTCGACGACAACGAGCGACTGACCCACCGAGACAAAGCGCGTGTCCATGGAGTAGACGTAATCGCGACCCTTGGCGGCAATCTTCGATGATTGATGCGAGCAGGTCGTGGCCTCGGAATATGCAAGATGCAAAATGGTCGCGTCGGGCTGCTCGGCATGAATGCGATCATACACGCGGGAGAAATCTGCCGGCGCACAGCCGCTGGTCTTGGGCATCACGCCAAACTCGTTGCAGCGCGAATAAATCTCAAGCGGATCGATCAAGCCGTCCTCGACGGTCTCGTCAGCAATCGTGACATGCATGGGCACGCGCACGATGCCGTAGCGCTCACAGAGCTCCGGCGTCACATCAGAACCAGATTCGACCACGATTACGTACTTGCCCATTATCATCACGACCCATCTCGACATTGGCTTTTCAATACATGGCACGCGCCGCCGCACTGTTGCACAACGGCCGCAAAGCGCCAAAGAGACGCCGCCCCTTGCGCACAACAAAGGACAGCGTCTCCCTGGAAAACTCCGTGCTTAGCTGAGATTTTACACGGTTTATAAATGAGTGTTACTTATCCCGCAAACGGTAGCTATACGCGATAAACGGTAGTTGCCAAGAAAGTATCCCGTGCGTCCAGCCCATCAGGAGAGTTCCGCCTAAAGGGTGACTACACAGGACCCCCGCCGGGCCGCTTTGGGTTACTTTCCAAAACTTCCCGCAGGACGCAAAGAGGCTCCGCAGCGCGAAGCGCGCAGCGGAGCCCTTTGCATGTCCGAGGACACCAATTTGATTTAGCGTAGTTCCCTAAAGGGCGACAACGCAGGAGACCCGGCAAGGCCGGGAGCACTTTGTCTCGCAAACATTCCGCAGCCGCGAAGCGGCGAGGACGTTTGAGAGACAAAGTGCGTAGGCCTTACCGGGTCTCCGGTGGGAGTTGAGTCCCTTTAGAACTTGTCGTGGAAGGTACGCGAAATGACCTCGTCCTGCTGCTCCTTGGTGAGCGTGTGGAAGTTCACGGCATAGCCGGAAACGCGGATGGTCAGCTGCGGATACTTCTCGGGGTGAGCCTGAGCGTCGAGCAGCGTCTCACGGTTGAAGACGTTGATGTTCAGGTGGTGGCCACCCTTCTCGGCGTAAGCGTCGAGCATGTGGACCAGGTTATCGGCCTGAGTCTCGGAAACTTCAGAAACCTTCATAATGTGTCTCCTTCGATTGATAGGCGCCGGCCGAAACCGGCGCACTAATCAGTAATCGTTATTGTTAGTATAGCACTAACAATAGTTACTCGCCCAGCTGATCAAGGTCGATATCACCAAAGAACACCTGGTCCTCCTTGCCGAGCGCGCCCGGGATGATGGAGAAGGTGTTGGAGATGCCGTCCTGAGCATCACGGAACGGGAGCTTGGAAACCGAAGACAGCGAAGCGATGGCGCCGTGGCTATCGCGCTTGTGCATGGGGTTAGCACCCGGGGCGAACGGCTGGCCAGCCTTGCGGCCGTCGGGCGTGGAGCCGGTCTTCTTACCGTACACGACGTTGGAGGTGATGGTCAGAACCGAGGTCGTGGGCACGGAGTTGCGGTAGGTGTCGTTCATGCGGATGTACTCCATGAACTGGTGCACAACGTCGTGAGCGATCTGGTCGACGCGGTCGTCGTCGTTACCGTACTTGGGGAACTCGCCCTCGGTCTCGAAGTCGACGATGATGCCGTTCTCGTCACGGACGGGGTGGACCTTGGCGTACTTGATGGCGGACAGGGAGTCAGCCACGACGGAAAGGCCAGCGATACCCGTAGCGAACCAGCGGTGCACGTGCTTGTCGTGCAGAGCCATCTGGATGCGCTCGTAGCAGTACTTGTCGTGCATGTAGTGAATGATGTTCAGCGAGTTGACGTACACGCCAGCGAGCCACTTCATCATGTCGTTGTACTTGGCCAAAACGTCGTCGTAATCGAGCGTATCGCCCTCGACGGCGCGGTACTTGGGGCCGACCTGCTTCTTGGAGACCTCGTCAACACCGCCGTTGAGCGCGTAGAGCAGGCACTTGGCCAGGTTGGCGCGGGCGCCGAAGAACTGCATTTCCTTGCCAATGCGCATGGAGGACACGCAGCAGGCGATGCCGTAGTCGTCGCCGTGGTAAACGCGCATGAGGTCGTCGTTCTCGTACTGGATCGAGGAGCTGGCGACAGAAGTCTTGGCGCAGAACTTCTTGAAGTTCTCGGGCAGACGGGTCGACCACAGAACGGTCATGTTGGGCTCGGGGCTGGTGCCCATGTTCTCGAGCGTGTGCAGGTAGCGGTAGCTCATCTTGGTAACGAGCGTACGGCCGTCAACACCCATGCCGCCGATGGACTCGGTGACCCACTGCGGATCGCCGGTGAACAGGGCCTGGTACTCGGGGGTACGGGCAAACTTGACCATGCGGAGCTTCATGATGAAGTGATCCACGAACTCCTGGATCTGCTCCTCGGTGAAGGTACCGTTGGCAAGGTCGCGCTCAGCGTAGATGTCGATGAACGTAGAGGTACGGCCGATGGACATAGCGGCGCCGTTCTGCTCCTTGACGGCAGCGAGGTAGGCGAAGTACATCCACTGGATGGCCTCCTGCGTGTTGGTAGCAGGGTTGGAAATATCGAAACCATAGGTCTCGGCCATCATCTTGAGCTCGCCGAGGGCGCGAATCTGCTCCTGCAGCTCCTCACGATCGCGGATGTTGTCGGCGGTCATGACCGTCGGGGTGGAAGCCTTCTGGGCCTCCTTGTCCTTGATCAGGTAGTCGACGCCGTACAGGGCAACACGACGGTAGTCGCCGATGATGCGGCCGCGGCCATAGCCATCGGGCAGACCGGTGATGATGTGGGCCGAGCGGCAAGCACGCATCTCGGGGGTGTAGACATCGAAGACGCCGGCGTTGTGGGTCTTGCGCTCGAAGGTGTAGCGCTCGACAACGTTCTCGTCGACCTTATAGCCGTGCTGGCTGGCAGCCTGGCAAGCGATGCGGATACCGCCGTTGACGTGCAGAGCGCGCTTGAGCGGCTTGTCGGTCTGGAGGCCGACGATGGTCTCCTTCTCGCGGTGGGCGTTATCGATGTAGCCAGCGGGGTGGCTCACGATACCCGTGACGGTCTTGGTGTCCATATCGAGGACGCCGCCCTGCTCGCGCTCCTTAAGCAGCAGGTCGAGAACCTCGCCCCACAGCTCCTTGGTACGCTCGGTCGGGCCGGCGAGGAACGACTCGTCGCCCTCGTAGGGGGTGTAGTTCTTCTGGATGAAGTCTCGGACGTCAACCTCTCCCGTCCAGATGCCTTCCTTGAAGCCTTCCCATGCCTCCTGCATTGTGTAACCACGCTCCTAGTTACGTGTAATGCGGCGCTCTCTCACACCGCTGCTTATTGAATTCTTGAATTATCGGCTTGCACTACCTGCTTCATTCGCCTTCCGTCGCGCGTTAGCACAGGGGAAAACGTTTATTCACCTTGGTCTTGCAACCCTAAACCCAAGATTTCACCCGTTTGAGAAGGATAACATAGCCACCCCCTTCATCAGGGCTGTTATATGTTTCTTTTTTTATACCATTAGGGCGTTTTTAGCAAATCCGCAGGAAATGCGAGCGCGAACAACTACCGTTCACCGAATTGATTGGTATTTTTCCTTGCCTTTGTACGACGTTCACTCTAGCTGTTATGACAGCTTTATCAGGGTAAAGTGCCTCTGAGTAGGCTTTCGGACATGTCCAACGATCTACCCCTAACTTTGCTGGTACCGACGGTGTACGAAGGTCGCCTAAAGGTAGTTTTCTAGGCATGTCCCAAAATCTACCGAATGGGATGGTTGAGCGGGGGTATCATCTTTCACCGAAAATAGTTTCTAGTGTTAGGGGTTTTCGGTGGAAGATACCGATTTCCATGAGCTTGGGCGTCAGCTCCTTACCGAGTTTGGCGGCATTCACCAGCGCGTTTCGCGCTTTGTGGACAAAGCTCTCAGCGGCGAGATGGCTGTCATGCGCGCCCTTATGCTCGCTGGCGGTTCGCTCACGCCGAGCGAACTCGCTGATCGCGCCTGGGTCTCGAACGCCCGCATTGCCAATATCCTACGCGCTCTCGAAGCCAAGGGCTGGGTTGAGCGTGAGCACTCAAAGACCGACCGTCGTCGCGTACACGTCATAGTGACCGACAAGGGATTCCAGGATCTCGAAATCAAACGCCGGGAATTCGAGGACCGCACCGCGGCTTTCCTCGAACAGCTCGGCGAAACAGATACTCAAGAGATGGTGCGTCTTCTAAGGCGTGCCAACGAAATTATCGACCACAATCAAGAAAGGAGAGATGCCGAGTGAGGATTCTCAAGCTCTTTAAAAAGCATGTCCTGGCACTGCTCGCAGCTATCGTACTTATCGTAATCAGCTGCAACGCCGATCTGGCGCTGCCTACCTATATGAGCGACATCGTCGACGTGGGCGTGCAGCAAGGCGGCATCGCCTCGCCCGTGCCCGACACCATCCGCGCCGAATCGCTCGACGACCTCGAACTCTTTATGAGCGCCAAGGACGCCAAAGCTGTGGAGGCCGTGTTTAGCAAGGCGGACAATAACGGCACTCGAACGTACAAGGGCACCGAGGAAGAGCGCGACGACGGCGGCAAGATTGCCGGCATCATGAGCCTGCCTGAGACCGTCGTGCTCGCCTTCAACCAGGGCATCGACGCCGACTCCATGGGCGACATGACCGGCACGTCCAGCGAGGCAAGCGATGGCGGCGCCGCTCAGGCCATGCCCACCCCCGAGCAGATGGCAGCGATGACGCCCGAGCAGCTCGCCGAGATGCAGCAAAAGGCCGCAGCCGCGCAGAGCATGCAAAAGCAGATCGACGCCGACGGCGGTAAGATCACCATGAAGAGCCTGCGTCTAGGCGTTGAAGGCGGCCTCATCGACCAGGGCAAGCTCGTCGAGGGCGCCAACGATATGGCAGACAAAATGGGCTCCATGTCGGGCTCCATCGTGACCCAACGCGCCGTGAGCTACGTGCAAGAAGAGTACAAGGCGCAGGGTATCGACCCCGCCGACGTGCAGAACGCCTACCTGGGCCGCATGGCGACCACGATGTTTGGTCTGTGTCTGGTGTCGCTGGTCGCCACCATCCTGACCGGTGCCGTGGCTTCGCGCACCGCCTGCTCCATCGCCCGCGACCTGCGCCGCGAGACCTTCAACAAGGTTATGCACTTCTCGCCGGCCGAGGTGGGCAAGTTTAGCCAGGCCTCGCTCATCACCCGCTGCACCAACGACATTCAGCAGATCCAGATGGCCGCAACCCTGTTTATCCGCATGTGCCTGATGGCCCCCGTCATGGGCATCGTCGCCGTCATGCGCGTCCTGGCCAACCACACCGGCCTGGAGTGGACCATCGCCGTGGCCATCATCGCCGTCTCGGCCGTCGTCGGCGTGCTTATGGGCCTCACCATGCCCAAGTTCAAAAAGATGCAGAGCTTTGTGGACCGCGTGAACCTTACCGCCCGCGAGCTGCTCGACGGTCTTATGCCCATCCGCTCATTCAACCGCGAGGAGCATGAGCTCGAGCGTTTTGACAAGGCTTCGCTCGACCTGATGACCACGCAGCTCTACACCAACCGCGCCATGAGCTTTATGATGCCGCTCATGATGCTCGTCATGAACTGCATCACCGTGCTTATCGTCTGGTTTGGCGCGCAGGGCGTGTCCGACGGCGTGATGCAGGTCGGCAACATGATGGCGTTTATCTCCTACACCATGCAGATCGTCATGGCGTTTATGATCCTCACCATGGTGTCGGTCATCCTGCCCCGTGCCGAGGTCGCCGCCGAGCGCGTGGAAGAGGTCATCACCTGCCCCGCAAGCATCAACGACCCTGCCTCGCCCAAACTGCCCGCGACCAGCGCGCCGCGCGGTGAGCTCACCTTCCGCGACGTGAGTTTCCAGTATCCCGATGCCCGCGCCGACGTCATCAGCGGCGTGAACTTCACCACGCACGCCGGCCAGATGCTCGGCATCATTGGTTCCACGGGCTCGGGCAAGTCCACGCTTGTGCAGCTGATTCCGCGCCTGTACGACGTCACGGGCGGCAGCATTTCGCTCGACGGCATCGACGTGCGCGACATGACCCTTTCCGAGCTGCGCCGCCGCATTGGTTACATCCCGCAGCAGGGCCGTCTGTTCTCGGGCACCGTCGAAAGCAACCTCAAGTTTGCCGGCGACATGGTGAGCGACGAGGACATGCACGAGGCCGCACGCATCGCCCAGGCCGAGGACTTTATCGCCGAGCGCGAGGACGGCTATGACTCCCCCATCAGCCAGGGCGGCTCCAATGTCTCGGGCGGTCAGCGCCAGCGCGTGGCCATCGCCCGCGCCCTGGCCAAAAAGCCCGAGGTCGTGGTGTTCGACGACTCGTTTAGCGCCCTCGACTACAAGACTGACGCCCGCCTGCGCGAGGAGCTGGCCAAAAACGTCACTGACGCTGCACTCGTGGTCGTGGCCCAGCGCATCGCGACTATCATGCACGCCGACCAGATTATCGTGCTCGACGACGGTCACGTGGTGGGCACCGGTACGCACGAGGAGCTGCTGCATAGCTGCCCGGCGTACCTGGAGATCGCACAGTCGCAGCTTTCCGCCAAGGAGCTGGGGCTCACCCAAGAAGAAATTGCAGCCGTTATGGAAGGAGGCGAGCGCTAATGGCAGACGAAACCAAGACTCAGATCCCCAAGCCCACCCGCCAGCGCGGTCCCATGGGCCGCATGGGTGGCATGGGCCGCGGCGAAAAGGCCAGGGACTTTAAGGGCACCATGAGGCAGCTGCTCGGCTATATTGGCCAGCACAAGATTGCCGTGTTTGCCGCCGTCGCCTTTGCCGTGTGCTCGGTCATCTTTAATATCGTGGGGCCTAAGGTGCTCGGCCAGGTTACGACCAAGCTGTTTGAGGGCCTGGTTGCCAAGGTCAACGGCACCGGCGATGTCGACTTTAACTGGATCGCCAAGACGCTCGGCTTTTTGCTCTGCCTGTACCTGGCAAGCTCTGTTTGCAGCCTCATCCAGGGCTGGCTCATGACCGGTGTCACGCAAAAGATCTGCTACCGCATGCGCAAGGAGATCGCCGCCAAAATTGCCGTCGTACCGATGAGTTACTTCAACGGTCACAGCAAGGGTGACGTGCTCAGCCGCATCACCAACGACGTCGATACGCTCGGCCAGTCGCTCAACCAGAGCGTGACGCAGCTTATTACGTCCGTCACGCAGATTATCGGCGTGCTCGTCATGATGTTGTCGATCAGCCTGCCGCTCACCGGCGTCACCGTGCTCACGCTGCCGGCCGCCGCGATTATCTTGATGGTGATGATTCACTTCTCGCAGCCGTACTTCCGCGAGCAGCAGCAGGTCCTGGGCACCGTCAACGGCATTATCGAGGAGGATTTTGCCGGCCAGAACGTCATTCAGGTGTTCGACCGCGCCGAGGCTTCGATCGAGGAGTTCGACCGCCAAAACGACCGCCTCTTTATTAGCGGCTGGCGCTCGCAGTTCCTGTCGGGCCTGATGATGCCGCTTATGAGCTTGGTGGGTAACATGGGCTACGTGGGCGTCGTCGTCGTGGGTGCGCAGCTCGCGCTGACCGGCAATGCCACGCCCGGCGACATCCAGAGCTTTATCCAGTACGTTCGCAACTTTACGCAACCCGTACAGCAGCTGGGCAACGTGAGCAACACGATGCAGTCGATGGCCGCTGCCACCGAGCGCGTCTTTGAGTTCCTGGCCGCGCCCGAGGAGGAGCAGAAGGCCGACGCGCAGATTCCCGAGAAGCGCCCCGGGCACGTGGAGTTCGACCATGTCAAGTTTGGCTACACGCCCGACAAGACCATCATCCACGACTTTAGCTGCGAGGCGCAGCCCGGCCAGACCATTGCCATCGTCGGTCCCACCGGCGCTGGCAAGACTACGCTCATCAAGCTGCTGCAGCGCTTCTACGATGTGGACGGCGGCTCGCTGCGCGTCGAGGGTGTCGACGTGCGAGACTGGGATCGCGCGGCACTGCGCGGCGAGTTTGCCATGGTGCTGCAGGATACCTGGCTGTTTAACGGCACCATCCGCGAAAACATCCGCTACGGACGCCCCGATGCGAGCGATGCCGAAGTCGAGGCCGCCGCACGCGCCGCACGCTGCGACCACTTTATCCATACGCTCGCCGGCGGTTACGACTTTACGATCAACGAGGAGGGCACCAACCTGTCGCAGGGTCAGCGCCAGCTCGTGACCATCGCCCGTGCCATTTTGGCCGACCGTCCGGCGCTGATTTTGGACGAGGCGACCTCCAACGTTGACACTCGTACCGAGGAGCTTATTCAGCGTGCCATGGATGCGCTAATGCAGGGCCGCACGAGCTTTGTCATCGCGCACCGCCTGTCCACGATCCGCAACGCCGACGTGATCTTGGTGATCCGCGACGGCGACATCGTCGAGAAGGGCACGCACGACGAGTTGCTCGCCCAGGGCGGCTTCTACGCCGACCTGTACAACTCGCAGTTCGACGAGGCGGCGTAGATACGGCCGCAGAGAAATGATGACGCCCGAGAACGGGGGCGCAGGACAACCTGCGCCCCCGTTTTGTGTCCTTCGAGCCTCGAAACGCCTTCCCTGAGACCTCATTGACGGCGCTTTCCAGACCCCGTGGGCAAAAAAGGGCAAATATGAGTACTGTCACCTTTTTAGTAACAACCAAAACAGCCCCAAATGCTGCCCACACGGCTTGCAAGCGCCCCTAAATTACTCAAATAGCTCTATAGCGGGCCTATATGTGTTGAGGTTAATGAACATATTTTTCTGTTATGTCTATTATCTTATGCCGGCAATATAGCACTACGATAGCAACAGTACTCATATTTGCCATTTTTTGCCCACAGGGCGTCTCCCGGGGAACCGACAACAGCCATAGGGTCCCGCGTGGCGCCACTCCCTCCCGGTATACACCGACGTTTCCCCAGATAAAACCTGCCAAAATAAACCTGTCCCTTTTTGGCAGGTTTCGCTTGCACTTTAGCGTGCGACAGCGGATAATGCCGAGCACTCGACAATACACTTACTGCTCTTTCTATAGATTGAGGAGGCCCCTATGGCCATGGAATTCAAACGCAAGTTGCCGATCCCCATGGAGATCCGCGAGGAAATGCCGCTCTCTGCCGAGCTTACCGCCAAAAAGCAGGCATTTGACGCCGAGGTCGCCAAAGTCTTTACCGGCGAAGACGCACGCAAGGTGCTTATCATCGGCCCGTGCTCTGCCGACCGCGAGGACTCGGTGCTTGAGTACATGAATCGACTGGCCAAGACCGCCGAGGAGGTCAAGGACAAGCTCATCATCATTCCGCGCGTCTATACCAACAAGCCGCGCACCAAGGGCACCGGCTACAAGGGTCTGCTGCACAACCCCAACCCCGAGGCTCCCGACGACCTGCTCGAGGGCGTCAAGGCCATCCGCCATATGCACCTGCGCGTTATTGAGGAAACGGGCTTCTTCACCGCCGACGAGATGCTCTACCCGTCCAACTACCAGTACCTCGTCGACCTGTTGAGCTATGTTGCCGTGGGCGCACGCTCGGTCGAGAACCAGGAGCACCGTCTGGTGTCGAGCGGCATTTCGGTGCCCGTGGGCATGAAGAACCCCACCGCTGGTTCCACCACCGTCATGCTCAACTCCATCTATGCCGCCCAAGCACATCAGAGCTTTATCTTCCGCAACTGGGAAGTCGAGTGCGATGGCAATCCGCTCGCGCACGCCGTTATGCGTGGCTACATTGGTCTCGACGGTCGTACCTACCCCAACTACCACTACGAGCACCTGGAGCGCCTGGCCGAGCGCTATACCGAGCACGCCGGCTATGCCAATCCGGCAGCAGTCATCGACTGCAACCACGACAACTCGGGCAAGCGGCCGCTGGAGCAGTATCGCATTTGCAAGGAGGTGCTCGACAGCTGCCGCCGCAACGGGTCCATCTCTAAGCTGGTCAAGGGCTTTATGATCGAGTCCTACCTCGAGGACGGCAACCAGCCGGTCGACGGCGGCGTCTTCGGCAAGTCGATCACCGACCCGTGCCTGGGCTGGGAAAAGACCGATTACCTCATCCACGAGATCGCAGAGCGGGTTTAGTTACGCGGTTTTACCGAACCGCGTAACCAGTCGACGCTGCAAACGCCCCTAAGCGGCAATCTGACGTTCAATCGTCGGTCGCGTACCACAAAGTACGCTTCCCTCCTCTTTCACGTCACCCTGCTCGCTTAGGGGCGTTTTCGCTGACCTATGCTCAACCTACGATAATTCCGAGCTGAACGAGTTACTCGCTGTAGCGGGTGGCGATGGCAGCTTGCACCATGCCGGCGCTCATGAGGTAAGTCACCAAGAAGTAGCCGCCGTATGCTGCCAGGAAGATTGCACAGGTGAGGCCCACGGTGCCGGCGATGCTCATATCGCCGAATACGCTCACCAGCTCGATGATCACCTTGAGCGCCACAAAGGAGTGCGCCAAGCCCACTGCCAGCGGGAACAGGAAGAACACCGCTTGCTGCGCCATCACTGAATGGCGAATCTGACGGTCGTCACAGCCAATCTGCGCCAGCACACGATAGCTGCGGCTGCCGTCGGCCACATTGGAGAGCTGCTGGATCGACAGTATCGCCGCGCACGCAACGACCAGCACAAAGCCAATGTAGATGGCCAGATAGCTAATCATGCCGTTCATCTGCGCTGCTTGCGTGTACATCTCGGAACGTGTGATGAAGACTCCCCACGACCCAGGCTCCTTGCCGTCAACGAGCAGATTATCGAGCAAGGTGTATTTAATGCTCTCGTCTGCCTCGGTCGTATCCATCCCCTGTTTGTAGTTAACGAGCAGATTACTGGAATACGGCTGCAGATTAAGTTGGGACAACAGCTCATCGGCTACGACCACGGTACCGGGATTGCTGCCCATCGCCGAGTTGGCGATGGCAGCCGTGTCTTCGTCCGACTTATCGGTTGCGGGCTTGAGCGTATGCCCGCCCAAGGTGAGGGTATGGCCCCCAGCCATGTATTTGGTGTACAGGTCGCCCAGCTCGCCGCCCATATCACACGTAAGCACGTACTGGTCGCGGCCAATGCTCACCGGCTCCTCGCCCATCATCTGGCGCAGTTTGTTGTACTGGCTCGCCGGCGTCACATACAGACCCATCGCATCGGCGTTGCTTCCCTCGAGCGCCTTGGGTAGCTTTTCGCCCATGGCCTTGCACATCCCACCCGCCACCACCGAGGGGCCCGAGCCGCCAAGCGGGTAACTCAGATACGAATCGATCTGCACATGCTCACCGGCAACATCGGCGATATTGACCTTCTTGCCGGTCTCGTCGTTGTTGTCCGCCGACTTGCCCTTAATACCGTCTGCAACGTTATCGGGATCTTTACGATCGCCATGCCATGCAGCGTACAAATCGACCGTTGCATCGGCCAGCACCATGCGATCGGCCTCAGACGGATTGACATACTCCTTGTAGTAGTCGAGCGTTTCGGGCGTGTAATAGACATACGTCTGAGACACGTCAACAGGGTTATAGCGCTCCAGATTCTCGTTCATCACGTTGGCAATCGACATACCGCAGGTCACCGAGGTAATGGCCAAAAACAGAATCATCGCGATGACGCCCATCGAAAAGCACACCGTATTGACCTTGGCCGAAAGCTGACGCACGGTAAACATATTGAGGCCGCGCCAATACACGCTGCGCAGGCTCTGCAGCAGCTTGATGAGCATGCCCGAGAGTCCCCAGAACAGGGCAAAAGTGCCCACGGTAACCATAGCGGTCGTAATGCCAAACTGGCTCATGGCCTCTTGCAGCTTGCTGTCCGTCGCGGTTAGCGGGAACCCATCACGTAGCAGACGGTAATAGGCCACGCCCACAAGCACCACGCCCACGGCAAAGATGGCAATCGCGATCCAGGGGTTGCGTGTCTTGATGCTCTCGTTGCGACGCTCGGCACCCATAAGCTCAATGAGCTTAGTGCGACGAACGGCGCGCAGGTTCAGCAGTAACGTGAGCACGAACATCACGAGCATGCAGGCAAGGGTCAGGTTGAACGCGTGCACCGAGAAGAAGAAGTGAAAATTGGCGATCTGTGTCTTAAAGAGCGAAGCCGTAAAGAACGTCATGAGCTGGGAGAGTCCCACACCCAGCACAATGCCGGCGACAAAGGCCACGACCGAGACGATCACCGTCTCGAGCGCCATGATCGTGGCGACGCGCCCTCGGCCCATGCCGAGCACCTGGTACAGACCAAACTCCTTTTTGCGGCGTTTCATGATGAAGTTATTGGCGTACACCATCAAAAAGGCCATGACACCGGCCAAAAAGTACGTCAGGTAGCCGAGCATGCTGCCCATAACCTGCGCCAAGCCCTCTTCATCGATGCCGGCGATGTCGACCTGCATCGAAATGGTGTTAAAGGCATAGAAGACCGTGACGCCCAGGGTGAGCGTCAAAAGGTAGACGAGGTAGTCGCGGCCGGCGCGGCGGACGTTGCCCCAAGCGAGTTTACAGAGCATCGGAGCCCTCACCGCCCATCATGGCAACGACCTCCATGATGCGGTCGAAGAACTCTCGGCGGTCGGTGTCGCCGCGGCGCAACTCGGTGAAGATCTTGCCGTCGCGAATAAACAGCACACGGCTCGTGTAGCTGGCGGCAAAACTGTCGTGCGTAACCATGAGCACCGTGGCGCGCAGGCGGCGGTTGAGGGCCTCCAGGCTCTCGAGCAGCAGGCGAGCGCTCTTGGAATCGAGGGCGCCGGTGGGCTCGTCGGCCATGATCATGGTGGGGTCGGTGACGAGCGCGCGAGCCGCGGCAACGCGCTGCTGCTGGCCGCCGGACATCTGGTAGGGATACTTGTCGAGCACCTGACTGATGGACAGGCGCGCTGCCACATCCTGCACGCGGGTCGAGATCTCTGCCGAGTTTGTGCGGGCGATGGTGAGCGGCAGGGCGATGTTCTCGCGTGCCGTGAGCGTATCGAGCAGGTTGGAGTCCTGGAAGATAAAGCCGAGCTCCTCGCGGCGGAACTGCGAGAGCTTGGCCTGCTTCATGCGCGTCACGTCCTGGCCGTTGATGCGGATGGTGCCGCTCGTAGCGCTATCGATGGTCGAGACGCAGTTGAGCAACGTCGACTTGCCCGAGCCCGAGGCGCCCATGATGCCAACGAATTCGCCGCGGTTGACGGTAAAGCTGACGTCGTTGAGCGCGCGGGTCACATTGCCCAGCGCGCCATATACCTTTTCGAGATGCGCGACCTCCAGTACCGGGGTCGCCATGTGCGTGGTTTGCATACCGAGTCCTTTCTTGCGATTAGTCTACGGCATCTATAGTCGCAAGAAGCCGAGTCGGCTACCATCGATATGGCTTACGCTTGCCTTACCGTTGTGTAAGGTACGGGTAGCTAGCCTGTCACTTGTTGATGTTGAGAGAGGACTCCTGTTGAAGACTGTTCATGTTGCCGCTGGGATCATTCGCAAGGAAGGATCCGATGAGCTGCTTGCCGTGCAGCGCGGCTATGGCGACATGCAGGGACTTTGGGAGTTCCCCGGCGGCAAACTCATGCGCGGCGAGACGCCCGAGGACGCTGTGCGCCGCGAGCTTATGGAAGAGCTGCAGGTGAAGGTCACCAACCTACGCGATTTCTATACCGTTGAGTACGACTACCCCGATTTTCATCTCTCCATGGAGTGCTACTACTGCTCGCTCGCCGATGAATCCGATGAGCCCCAGAAGCACGACCGCCAGCTCGATATCCGCTGGATTCCGCGCACCTCGCTTGCCACCGTTGAGTGGATGCCCGCCGACAAGGGGCTTATCGATGCTCTGATTGAATTAAAGGAAGATCGGCTTGAGGCTAACGGCGCTGAGGCCACCGCGGCAGACGAATCTGCTACCAAGCCCAAACGTAAACCTAAGCGCCGCAGCAAAAAGCGTCCCAAGCCCGGCCTGCTGGACGGCATCGACACCTCGGACCTTTCCGCCGACGAGCGCGAACTGGTCCGCCGGCGCGCCGCCATCAAAAAGTCCATGAAGGGCAACAAACGCGCCAACACCAAGCCCGAGCTGCTCGTTCGCCAGCGCCTGCGCGCAGCAGGCCTTACGGGTTATCGCTTGGAATGGAAGGTTCCCGGCAAGCCCGACATCGCCTTCCCTGGCCGCAAGATCGCCATCTTCGTCAACGGCTGCTTTTGGCATCGCTGCCCCCAGTGCAACCCCAGCCAACCCAAGCGCAATGTTGAGTTTTGGGAGGCAAAGTTCCGTCGCAACGTCGAGCGCGACCGCGCTGCCGTGGCAGCACTCACTCAAATGGGCTGGACGCCCATAACCATCTGGGAATGCGAACTCAAAAAGGACCGCATCGACGCCACCATGGAAAAGGTCATCGAGCAGGTGCGGGCCGCAGGGCCGCAGCGCTAACGGCGAGCATTCACACGCTCCGCACGTCCGCGCCATATCCACGTCACAAACCTTAGAAAGTCCTTAAGCCAAAAACCTTTCAAGAGTGTTATTCGATACCTCTGACCTGCAGTTTCATCGTAACACCAAACCAGGTTAAGCCTTTCTTTAGCGCTTCTTTGCAGCAGCCGCGGCATAATACTGCCAACGCACGGGACCTAGCAGCACACCCCGTGCGCAACCTTTTGGTGGACATCGAGGAGGCCGCATAAGCATGCATTCTTCCAATGACGCAGCACAGCAGCCATCCCTAAAACATGCAAACCTTTTCTCCTTCCCCCCGACACAGAGAAACGGCCTCCTCGACTCCCCAACCACAAAAGTCAAACGCTCAACCAACCAGAGTCACAACTTGCGAGCATCGTTCGAAAAGCTCCAAGCATCCCTAGACAAAACCTTCCCCAACCAAGCCCGGGCATACTAGCCCCTCATCAACAAAGTAGCCCAAACGCCCCACCCTTCCAGCCATAACGCCACAAGGGCGACGACCTCGAGTAGGTCAACTTGGGAGGGATGAGGGCTTAGTTCCCCAATCTTTCCGCAGGGGGCAAAAAGCCTCGCCGCACGAAGTGCGCAGCGAGGCTTTTTGCATGCCCGAGGACGATTGGGGAACTAAGCCCTCATCCCTCCCCGGGATCTATTTTGAGTCGGAGTACCCTTGCTGTTACTCCGCCTTGCCCACAGAGTTGAGGTTGGTCATGCGGATCTTAACCAGCTCGGTGATCTCACGCATACCCTCCTTGGCCGGCTTCTTGGGATCGAAGCAGGCGGGGTTCTCGGCCATGTAGGCCATGAAGCCCTTGGTGTAGGCCTGACGCAGCTCGGTGGCGTAGTTGACCTTGCAGATGCCGTTCTTCACAGCCTCAGCAACCTGCTCATCGGGCACACCGGAGGTGCCGTGCAGGACCAGCGGCACGTCGACGGCGTCGCGGATGGCCTTGACCACGGACTGCTCGATGTGCGGATCGCTCGTGTACACACCGTGGCTGGTGCCAACGCCAATGGCCAGCGAGGTGCAGCCGGTGCGCTCGACGAACTCCTTGGCCTCGGCCGGATCGGTGTAAGGGCTCTCGCCCTCAACCGCGGGGCCGTCGTCCTCCTTGCCGCCAACCTTACCGAGCTCAGCCTCGACGGGCACGCCCATGGCGCGGCCAGCGTCGGCGACGGACTTGGTCAGGGCGATGTTGTCCTCGAAGGACTCGTGCGAACCGTCGATCATGACAGAGGTGTAGCCCGTGCGGAAAGCCTGCATGCAGCGGTCATAGCCATCGCCGTGATCGAGGTGCAGAGCGACGGGCACGGAAGCGCGCTCGGCGGCAGCCTTGACCATGCCGTAGAAGTAGTCCAGACCAGCGGTCTTGATGGTGCCCGGGGTGGTCTGCATGATGACGGGGGACTTGGTCTCCTCGGCAGCGGCCAGAACGGCCATAACAAACTCGAGGTTCTCGACGTTGAAAGCGCCAACAGCGTAGTGGCCGGCCTGAGCATCCTTGAGCATCTTTTCGGTGGTAACAAGTGCCATGAGCGTTTGCTCCTCTCCCTCGCCCGCATCTGGACATCGGGCGTAGTTGTTCACAAGGCGTTTTACCTTGCGTTTTACTGCGCTCATTGTATGAAATTCAGCGGCTTTATATGTGCGAGATATTGAACCCATGCAGGTCAATACAGTCGTTTTTGAAAAGTAAACGGAAGGATTTGGAACCGAGTGGGCGTGTTCGATATTGAATTTTGGGCGTTCAGCATCTTTCTTTTATAGAAAAGATAAGTAATCGAAAGGCGTTTTCTTACTTAAAAAGAAAATGAACGAAAATAGACTCAACACAATTCCTGCAAATTTCAGACAATGTTGGAGCGGATATGGCCCATGCAACAACCCGAGCTTTCGCCGATGAGCGTCGTTCCGCCATTATGGAAATGCTCGAACATAACGCCTCGGTGCAGGTAGCAGAAATTGCCCAGACCTTTGGCGTATCCTCCGTTACCGCCCGCGCCGACCTAGACGCGCTCGCCGAGTCCGGCAAGCTGCGCCGCACGCATGGCGGCGCTGTGTCGCTCCAGAAGCGACTGACCGTATCCACCCAGGATCGCCGTATCAACGTCAATGTCGCCGCCAAGCAGGCCATCGCGCAAAGCGCCATCGAACTCGTCGGCAATGGTGACACCTTGCTTGTCGACTCGGGCACCACCGCGCTCGAATTTGTCCGCCTGCTCGACCAGCGCGACGGCATCACCGTCATCACGGCCGACATCACCATCGCCGATTACATCGACGAAAGCATGCCCTCGGTCGATGTCGTCATGCTGGGCGGGGCACTGCGCAAAGGTCATCGCTATCTGTACGGACCGCTCACCATGCAGGCGCTCCAAATGGTCCATGCCGACCTTGCCGTCATGTGCCCCGGCGCTTTTGTTCCCGGCTGCGGCTTTACGACCGACTTTCCGCAGATGGCCGAGACCAAAACAGCCATGATCTCCGCCGCCCGTCAAGGCGTTGCCCTCATGGACGCGAGCAAGGTCAACGGACGCGGCATGTACCGCTTTGCCGAGCTGACCGACGTCAACGCCATCGTGATGGACCGTGACCCCGATCACGCCGTCGCCACCTCAATCGCCGAGATCGTCGACAACGCCCGCCCAAATCTCCTCATCGCCGGCGCTTAAACAAAAACCACCACAAAGGTGCCTGTCCCCTTTGTGGTGGTTTGAGCGTTAAAAGTGAACGTGTCGCTACTTGGAAAGCTCGTCGGCGAGGGCCTCGATCTGAGCACGCGAGGCGTCGTTGAGCGAACCCAGGACGGTCACCTTGTTCTGCGTCAGGGTGATGTCCTTCATACCCTCGAGCTCCTTGGTCATAACCTTGGCAGCTGCAGGCGCCCAGGAACCGGCCTCGACAAGCGCCACGGTACGGTTCTGGTAGGCATGCTCGGCAAGCGTGTGGATAAAGGTGCTCATGAACGGGAAAATCTCGCCCTGATAGGTGATGGAGGCGAGCACCAGACGGTCATAGCGGAACGCGTCCTCAACGGCCTCGGCCATGTCGTCGCGAGCCAGGTCAAAGACGGAAACCTTCTGGCCGCGGGCCTCGAGCGCAGATGCAAGCTCCTCAACGGCAGCCTTCAGATGGCCATACACGCTCGCGTAGGCAATGGTGATGCCCTCGTCCTCGGGCTGGTAGCTCGACCAGGTGTTATAGGTGTCGAGGTAATAGCCCAGGTTCTCGGTCAGCACGGGGCCGTGGAGCGGACAGATAATCTGAATGTCCAGGTCGGCGGCCTTCTTGAGCACGGCCTGCACGAACTTGCCGAACTTACCGACGATGCCAAAGTAGTAGCGGCGCGCCTCGCAGGCCCAGCCTTCCGGGTCCTCGATGTCGTTGGCGCCGAACTTGCCAAAGCCGTCGGCACTAAAGAGCACCTTGTCGGTGGACTCGTAAGAGAACAACACCTCGGGCCAGTGCACGTTGGGGGCGCCGACAAACGTTAGGCTGTGACCGCCCAGATCGAGCACGTCGCCCTCTTTGACGACCATCTTGCGCTCGGGGTAGTCGGTGCCAAAGTAGTTGACCATCATGCGGAAGGCGCCCATGCTGGCCACAATCTGTGCCTGGGGATAGCGCTCCATAAAGGCGGCGATGCCAGCAGAGTGATCGGGCTCCATATGGTGAACGACCAGGTAGTCGGGCGTGCGGCCGTCGAGCACGGCCTCGAGGTTACCGAGCCACTCGTCGACAAAGCCAGCGTCAACCGAATCGGCGACAGCGATCTTTTCGCCCAAGATAACGTAGCTGTTGTATGCCATACCGTTCTCGGACACATCGTACTGGCCCTCGAACAGGTCAATGTCGTGATCGTCGACGCCAATGTAGCGGATATCCTTGGTGATCTCCATCAGGCAAAGCCTCCTAGATAGACAAAAGAGCCCGTCTATCATAGCACTCGGCTGCATCCCAACAGCTATCTGCCGGCATCCTTACCGATTGTTATTGAAATGCGATAAATCGCCGTTTACCTGCGCAAACCATGCGCGCGGTATCGCCGTGCTATGTCGAATGATGAGTTGGCCGGGAATACGAATGGCAACGGTTTTGCCCACCGCATCCGCCTCGGGAACCGCATGCTCAAACACCTCGCGTCCGCGCTGATGCAGATCGAATCGCACGGTCGTGAGCTCGTTGTGTGCTACAAAATCATCGAGCGAATCGTCGACGCCCACCACGCTCACGTCCTCGGGCACGCGCAGACCGCTATCACGCAGCGCGGCAATCGCGCCATTTGCCATCTGGTCGTTTGCCGCATAGATCGCCGTCATGGCTCGGTCGTGCTCGGCCAGAAATCTGCCGGCCTCGTAACCGCTGTTGGCAGACCAGTCACCCTCGAGCGGCGCCTGCGGCTTAATGTGCTTACGCTCAAGCGCATCCTGCCAACCGGCGCGACGAAATTGCTCGTCGACCGAGAACGACGGACCACCAATATAGCGAATCTGCTCGTGTCCCAGCTCAAACAGATGATCCATAAGCAATAGCGAGCAGCCGTAATGGTCGGAATCGACCGTGGTCACGCGCGGATGCGCGTACATGGTAACGATGACCGTGCCAATGCCCGGCAGCGGATCAAACGTCTCAAAATCGGGCGCCATGCGACTCATGCCGATGATGATGCCGTCCACCGGCAATGCGGCCATACGACGCGTGGCCTCGGCAAGCGAGAATTCCTCGGTCTTGGACATCTCGACCAGCGTGATGGCGCAATTATGCTCGCGAGCAGCGCTGGCGATGCCGTCGATCATTGAGAGGTTGCCAAACTTGGTGACATCGTTGATGCACAGGCCGACCGAATGGTAACGGCCATCGCGCAGCGAGCGACCGGCATAACTCGGACGGAAACCGAGCTCCTGCATGGCTGCCTGCACGCGCTGGCGCGTCTGCTCGTTAACGTTGGGCAAGCCGTTGGCGACGCGCGAAACCGTCTGCTGCGAAACGCCAGCAGCGCGGGCGACGTCGGCCATGGAGACCGGACGCGTACCTGTATCGTTGGACGGGCGCCTTGCCACAGGATCACCTTCACCCTTGCGAGATCTGAATAGCGTGCATGCCGGCCCGGGCAGAAATACACCCCGCGCCGAGGCCCGCTATCGTCGGACGCATGTTAACGTACTCTACTTTTTCCATCTGCATCTCTTCTGCTTTATAAGTCCATACGGCAGTACCGTTCACGGTTGTATTTCTACCGATTACCAGATTCTCAAAAAGTGGCAAGCGATGTGTTATGAGTACGTTAACATAGCCCGTAACGTGCGGTATCGTGAACACTTGGTTCATGCCGCTTCAAGTTGTTAACGTACTCATAACGACGCAAAACTCACCCGTGCGCGCCAAGGAAAGGACCCCCATGACCACCCCCGACGAAAAGACATTCGCCACACTCACCAAGCTGTTTGAGGAGGAGTTTGGCCCCATCGGCGACCGCCAGGTGCTCTACGTGCACGCGCCCGGCCGTTCCGAGATCAGCGGCAACCACACCGACCACGAGGGTGGCCACGTTATCGCCGGCTCGCTCGATGTCGCCGTTGACGGCATAGCCGTGGCGACCGACACCAACAAGGTTCGCGTCGCCGACGAGGGCTATCCCACCTTTGAGATCGCGCTCGACACGCTAGACGTTCAGGAGTCCGAGAAGGGCACGTCCGCGAGCCTCGTCCGCGGCATGGCCCACGAAATCGCTGCTCTGGGCGTTGAGCCCCAGGGCTTCGACTTCGCCTTCACCTGCTCCGTTCCCTCGGGCGGCGGCCTTTCCAGCTCCGCTGCCGTCGAGGCCGCATACGGTCGTGCCATGGAAACCCTCTGGGGCGCGCCCGCGATTGAGCCCGTCACGCTCGCCCAGATGAGCCAGCGCACCGAGAACAACTACTACGGCAAGCCCTGCGGTCTGATGGACCAAGCTGCCGTGTGCCTGGGCGGCCTCGCCTACATGGACTTTGAGGACCAGGCTCAGCCTAAGACCCAGAAGCTCGAGCTCAACTTTGAGGATCACGGCTACGCGCTCGTGCTCGTCAAGGTCGGCGCCGACCATGTGGCAGCTACCGACGACTACGCCGCCGTTCCGCGCGAAATGCAGGACGTTGCCGCCGAGTTTGGCAAGGCACGCCTGTGCGAGGTCGACGTTGCCGACTTTGACGCCAAGCTCCCCGAGCTGCGCGCCAAGCTGGGCGACCGCGCCTGCCTGCGCGCCGTTCACTACTGGTACGAGAACGGCCTGGTCGACAAGCGCTGGGCGGCTCTGAACGCCGGCGACATTGACCAGTTCCTGGTCCTGACGCGCGAGTCCGGCGCCAGCTCCGCCATGTACCTGCAGAATGTTGTTGCCAAACTGGGTTCCGAGCAGCCTTCCATGTATGCTCTGGCGCTGGCCGAGCATGTGCTCGACGGCCGCGGTGCCGTGCGCATCCACGGCGGCGGCTTTGGCGGTACCATCCAGGCCTTTGTGCCGCTCGATCTGGTCGACACCTTCATTGCCAAGATGAACGGCTGGCTGGGCGAGGGCTCTGCCCGCCACTACGCGATTACTGACAAGGGGGCTTACGCGGCATGGCTGTAATGACCGACGTGCGCGAGGCTGCGCAGGGCCTTATCGAATATGCCATCCACCGATCGATGATCGGACAGGACGACCGCATCTGGGCCTACAACACCATTCTGGAGTGCATCGGCGCCACGGGCCCCGCGCTCGGCATGGCCTGGGCGCTCCAGGTTGAGAAACTATCGCTCTTGCACCCCGATACACTCCCCGACTTTGATCTTGAAGGCACGCTTGCCGCGCTTTCCGAGGCCGCCGTTGCCAACGGTGCCGCCGAGGATACGGCATCGGGCCGCGACCGCATCGCCATGCGCATCATGGGCGTACTGATGCCGAGGCCTTCAGTTGTAAACGAGGAGTTCAACGGACGCATGGGCGTCAACGAGCCCCGCGCCGCGACCGACTGGTTCTATGGTCTGTGCTGCGACGCCGGCTACGTGCGCCGTGCCGCCATCGCGCGCAATATCAAATGGAGCACCCCCACCAACTGGGGCGACCTGGAGATCACCATCAACCTGGCAAAGCCCGAAAAGGATCCGCGCGACATTGCCGCGGCCGGCGCCGCAAAGAACACGGGCGAGAAGTATCCCGCCTGTCAGCTCTGCATCGAAAACGAGGGCTACCCCGGACGCTCCGCCGCAGCCGACGGTGGCGCTCACCCCGCCCGCCAGAATCTGCGCGTTATCCCCATCCAGCTCGACGGCGAGCGCTGGGGTTTCCAGTACAGCCCGTACGCGTACTTTAACGAGCACTGCATTGCCATGAGCTCCGAGCATCGTCCGATGCACGTCGACCGCAAGGGTCTGACCTGCCTGCTCGATTTTGTGGACCTGTTCCCGCATTACTTCATCGGCTCCAACGCAGACCTGCCTATCGTGGGCGGCTCGATCTTGTCGCACGACCACTTCCAGGGCGGCGCGCACGAGTTCCCCATGATGCATGCCGCCGAGGTCTCGCAGTTTAGCGTGCCCGGTTTTGACCAGGTCAGCGGTACCGTGCTGCAGTGGCCGCTCTCAGTGCTGCGCCTGCGCTCGCATGACCGCGCTCAGCTGCTCGACGCTGCCGAGAAGATTATCCTCGCCTGGCGCGAGTGGACCGATGAGTCTGTGGGCGTCATCGCGTACACAGCCGATGGCGTGGCACACAACACCGTGACGCCCGTCATTCGCCGCGTCGACTCTCGCGGAAATGCCGGCGGCGAAATCTACGAGGCCTACCTGGCGCTTCGCTGCAACATCACGACCGACGAGCATCCGCTGGGCGTTTTCCACCCGCATGCCGAGTACCATCACATTAAGAAGGAGAACATCGGCCTGATCGAGGTCATGGGCCTGGCCATTCTGCCGCCGCGCTTGGTTCCCGAGCTCGGCGCTGTCCGCGAGCACCTGCTGGCGGCCAAGGCCGATGCCAGCTACGATCTCGCCGGTGCGCTCGAGGGCGATGATCTTTGCCGCAGCCACGCTGCATGGGCCGAGGACGTTTTTGCCCGCCGCGCCGACGAGCTTACGGCCGACAACGCCATCGATATCCTGCACGAGGAGGTCGGCGTGGTGTTTGGCCACGTACTCGACAACGCCGGCGTCTTTAAATGGGACGAGGCAGGACGCGCCGCCCAACAGCGCTTTATCGACTCACTGTAGCATGCGAGTTCGAGCCTCATCAGCGGCCACAACATAACCGCCCACATGACAACGGCGCCCGCCGGCAACATCGCCGACGGGCGCCGTTTTTGAGTGTAGTCGTCGGGAACGTTCTTAAACGACTAGTCATTAAAGAACGTCCCCGACGACTAATGACTCGAGCGTGGAAAATCTCCCACTTTGAGCTCGTATGGGCACCAAAAGCGGGAGATTATCCACGCTCATTCTATTAGGAGTCGCAACCGCTACAACTCTACGACCTCAACGCTGTTGTAGATCTCGTCCCAGCGATCCATGACCAGATGGCCGGTCTTGGGATCCATGGCGTTGAGCTTGCCGCAGGTATTGGCGGTCTTGAGCACCGTGACGTCGTCGGCACTAGCAGCAATGGCATGCGCAAAGCCGGCGATGGTCGAGTCGCCGGAACCCGTCGCGTTCACAGCCGCAATCGCGGGCGTCTTGGCGCGGAACGCGCGGCCCTCATGGAAGCCCACCGAACCGGCAGCACCCATCGAAACGACAACCCAGGGAATACCGGCAAAGCGGTCATCGGAGGCAAGCGCCTCGCGCAGGGCATCGACATCATCGGTCGTAAAGGACGTACCCAGCAGGCCGTTAATCTCGGTCAGGTTGGGCTTTACGAGCTCAGGCTTAGCGTCGGACTCCAGCGCGGCCTCCAGCGATGCACCCGAAGTGTCGAGCAGCACCTTGGCGCCCGCCTCCTCGGCAATCTTGACGAGCTCGGCATAGTAGCCGGCATCGACGCCACGCGGCAGCGAACCCGAAAGCGTCACGACGTCCGCCTTCGCTGCAAGCTCGGCGAACTTGGCCGTAAAGGCCTCGAGCTCGGCAGGCGCAATCTGCGGACCGCTCTCCAGCAGCTCGGTCTGATTGCCCTCGTGCAGAATATTCAGGCAAATGCGCGTCTCACCGGCGATGGGCACAAAGTCGTTCTTGACGCCGTCGGCATCCATAAGCTCGGCCATATAGGCACCCATGTGGCCGCCGAGCAGACCGGTCGCGAGCACATCGTCACCCAACTGCAGCAGCACACGGCTCACGTTGAGGCCCTTGCCGCCAGCGGTCTTTTCGGGCGTCACGCGGTTCACGTCGTCGATAATCAGCTTGTCGAGTTGATAGCGCGTATCGATCGACGGGTTCATGGTAACGGTCAGAATCATGTTGAACTCCTGTTTCCGGGGCACGGCACGCGCGGCCCCAAACATACGATAGCTCTTTAAAGGATCTCGATCTTAAAGCCGCGGGTGACGGTCTCCCCCGGCTTGGCAACCAGGCAGCCACGCTTGTGCTCCAGAATATCGTCCTCGTCGGAGCAAGTAGACAGGCCGCCCCACGGTTCCACGGCCACAAAGTCGCCCTCGGGCTTGCTCCATACAATCAGGTACGGCATATCCGGGAACGTCAGGCGCACGCCCTTGTCCTCGGTTTTCTTGGTCAGCGTAACCACGCGGCTGTCGAGCACGTCAAAGATGGTCTCCGCGAAGTCGAAGAGTTCGTGGGTCAGCGGCAGGTCGTGGCCGACCATCGGGTTTTTGCTGCGATGCTCGACATCAATCAGGCCCGTCGAGGGAACGGCAGTACAGAGCTCGGCGGCCTCACGCTGATCAAAACGAAGTTCATAGTCGTCATAGGACTCGCCCTCGTCGAGCGGGCACTTAAAGCCGGGGTGGCCACCCACAAAGAATGGCATATCCTCGGTGCCCTCATTGGTCACCTCGTACGACACGGCCACCTTAGCCGCATCGATCGTGTAGCGCGCGACGATCTTAAACGGATACGGATACTGCTCGAGCAGTTCGGCATGGTCGGCAGAGCTCAGGCTCAGCGCAACCATGTTGTCGCTCTGCTCCTCGAGCTTCCACTCCTGCTTGCGAGCAAAGCCATGGCGGGCGAGCTTTACCTCGCGGCCGCCCATGGTCATTGCGTGACCGTCACGAAGGCCGCCGCAGATCGGGAAGCAAATGGGAGCTTGGCCCGACCAGACCGCCGGGTCACCCTGCCACAGGTACTCGCGGCCGTTGGCTTTAATCGAAGTGAACGATCCGCCAGCCGTGCTCAGTGCCACACGAATAAAACCGTTATCAAGAACAAACTCCATAGGAGCCTTCCCTTTCTTACGACAGCCCGCCAAGTCAATAGGGCTGATAGAAAACCGGCCCGCGCCCCCTCACAGAAACGCGAGCCGTAAATTGAAAAGCTGCAGAATGCCGGGTACCGCCAAAACGAAGCGCACAAGCTCAGCAAGCAAACGTGTTATCGGAGCAGCTTGCCGTATCAGAAATCTTCGCAACAACAGCGGTAACCCCACAGGTCACTCAGACATCAGCGAGAAGCCAGCTGGCGAGGCAAGGTGCCGTGAAGCGAGTCGGCATTGACCTTCTGGTCATGCCGCCGAAACTGAACGGCAGATTGCCCGCCAGATGGCTTCGCAGCGTCGACCCGTTACGCGGTTTGGCAAAACCGCGTAACCTCCTTAGTCGTGGTATTCGCCGCGATCCCACTTCTCGAGGAACTCGTCAAAGAAGTGCGGGTCGGCCTGAGCCTCGGCGTCGGCCTTATTGCAGGCGTCGATCTTGGCGATCAGGGCGTCGTGCTCGGGAGTCTTCTCGTAGGGCTCCTCCAGGAAGGCAAGCATGATATCGGCCATCAGGAACTCGCCGGTGATCTTGCCGCCAAAGCCCACGATGTTGGCGTTGAGCTCGCGACGGGCATACAGGGCAGAGGTCATGTCGCGAACCAGGGCGCAGCGGGCGCCGGGAACCTTGTTGACGGCGTTGGTGATGCCGATGCCGGTGCCGCACAGGGCCACGCCAAAGTCGGCCTTGCCGCTGGCAACAGCCTCGCCCACGGCCTTACCGTAGATGGGATAGTGCGTACGGGTGTGGCTGTAGGTGCCGCAGTCGAGCACCTTGTAGCCAGCCTGCTCCAGGCGGTCGGCCAGATAGATCTTCTCGTCCGTAACGATATGGTCGCAACCGATTGCGATGGTCTTCTTCATCAGAACGTCCTTTCGTCTGAATTCACAAGTTGAGGTAGAAGTTCGAGTTCTCGGTGGCTCTCGTTAGGCCATCTTGTTGAGCATGTCGACACGGATCTGGTGACGGCCGCCGGCGTACTGGGCGCGCAGGAACTCGCGGGCGATCTTCTTGGCGACCTCGGTGCCCACAACGCCCGGGCCCATGGTGACCATGCGCGAACCGTTGTGCTCGCGGGTCATGTAAGCGGAACGCTCGTCGGAAATGTTGGCGACGACCATGCCCTTGATCTTGACGGCGGCCATATAGGAGCCGACGCCGTACTTATCGAATGCGAAGCCCTGGGAATCCTTGTGCTCCAGCAGGTCCTTGGCAACGGCGGTCGCGGAATCGACAAAGTCCGCGGCAGGGGTCTCGGAATAGTCGACGACCTCGTGACCGTCGGCGATGAGCATCTCCTTGATGGACTCCTTCATCGACATACCGTCGGCATCGGAAGCGATTACAACCCTCATGACATCCTCCTTGAGAGATACGCAGGTGCGTAGTTTCTGTTTGGAAGTGTTGAATCGCGTTCAGGTCCGGGCATCTGAACGTGCGGTTCTTCACTGTTCATGTTTATTTGAACACATTCGAACATCGGGTGCAACCATTATTTGTTTAACTTTGTTCTTTTTTGAACAAATACCGTTCACGGTTGATTGCCGACCGTTTGAGCCCGGCGCAGACGTAGCGACCATGTGTTCAACAAACAAAAGGGCGGCCGAGAACGTGTCTCGGCCGCCCTTCTTACGGTTGATCTTCCAAAGATCGCTTTGCCGCCTACTCAGACTGCCCACTCTTCTTGGCATGTTTGGACGGAGCGCTCAAGAAACGACCCGTCAGATAGTTCGCGGGACCGGAGACATCGATCCCCAGCAGCACGTGTCCTAGCCATAGGAACGCCACGAGCACCAGTAGAGGAATCACACACGAGGTCACGATCATCACGATGACGCCTTCGATGAGGTCGGTCACCTGCTGCACGATCTCGTCGGTCATCTGCTTGGCACCGCTGGTTACCGACGTAACAAGGCTCGATGCCCCGTCAGTCAACTGCTCGAGCACGTTTTTGGACTCTGTGGCCTCGGACTTTTTCTTGTTCGATTTTGAGCTGGTCTCGCCTGACTTGTCCGTGGTATCAGCCGTCTTTGCGGCATCGCTCGCCTTTTGCTCAGCTTGCTCAATACTTACGCGATACGTTTCATCGACCTTCTGCGACACCCATACGCTTGCAGGCACCAATGCCATGCCGATCACGGCAACCACCAGCACGCGCGCCGCCACACGGCGCAGGACGGCACTCGTGCTCCAGCGCCCGTGAATGCCGAGCGACACCGCAAAGAGCACCAACGCAAACGGGATTAAGATGCCCAAGCCAACCGACCACAAAATCGTGAGCAAATATTTCTCGAGGTAGAGCACGGCAAGCACGATGCCCAAGTTGCCCGAAAGCTGTGCGAGCTGCTCAGCGACCGGCGTACCCGTATCACCCGGCAGCGCCGTAATACCCGCAGATAGAGCAACGCATGAAGCCGTGAGCGCCAAAACGTTACCTTTCTTTTGATCGATGACCTCGATGGTGGAGTCCCAAGTTTTGGTATCGGCGAAATGCGGACGAGCTACAAAACCCGACAGCAGCGCCAGCACCACGAGCGCAACGATAAAGCCAATCTGCAGCTTTTTGTTTGCGCACACGACATCGGACAGGCTGGGCTGCAGCTCGGTTACCGTCGTGTGCTCAGTTATCTGGACAGGACGCCCATGAGCCATCTCGTGCGCGCCTCTATTTTGTATTGACCCGTTATCCGGCATTTGGATACCTCCTCATTCCGGCGTTTAATGCGAAAGGAAGTATACCCACCCAGCGAAAAACTGAACGACAGGAGGCGCAACGGGCTGCCGCATGATCTGCCTGCCACGAAATGGGCCCATCTACTACGTTTAGCTGCCCATCCCCGACCATGCCACATGGAGCAAAAACAAAACCGCAGGTAGAACGCCTGCAGTTTTTCATGAAACTCGGGTGTGGTCGGGGGTATCGGGTTAAACGTAGTAGATGGGCCGTTTTCGTGACGAGCGTTGCCAACCGCCCCTCGGAAGACGGAGGAAAGCGAGTCATCTTGGCCTGTCGAGCCCAATTTCACCGCAACCAAGACAGAAGGGATACAGAAAAGCCCTGTCGCGGGTGCGGCAGGGCTTTTGGAAGGGGACTTGGTTGTGAGAGCTCGTTAGGCGAGCTTAGCCTCGAGTGCGGCGATGCGCTTATAGGCATCGATGGTAAAGCGGGTCTGCTTCTCCAGGATCATGGTGGTCATGAGAGTATCCTGAGCGTGAGCCATGATGAAGGTCATCTCCATCTCGCCGCCGCCGGCCTCCTGCGAAAGCAGCTTGGTCTGCGTGTCGTGGGCGCCGATAAGTGCATCGCTGGCATCCTTGTGCAGCTGCTCGGCCTTCTCAAAATCGCCCTCGCGAGCAGCATCGAGCGCTGCAATCAGATCAGTCTGGGCGTCGCCCGCGTATGCGACAATCTCGAATCCAACCATCGAGATTTCTTCTTTGGTTGCCATATTGCGTTCCTTTCACATATGAACCAACGGAGAGCATCGCGTCCGGGCATACGCGCTGCGTTGTGTATGGCAGAAACAGTAGCATTCAAACAAAAAAGAACAGCGCAAAATGCAATTTTGAGCTATGAACGGTTGCTTTTCAGCCGTGAACGGCTTTTAAGCCAATCCGAACAATATCAAACACAATTATCGGCGCCCAAACAGGTCTTTACCCTAGCGTCTATCGCGCACCGTATCGCCCTCGACGAGCACGCCCGGAAACAGCCTGTGCTCCACACCGGGCGCAACGCCCTCGGCGCCGGCAATCTTGTCGACCGCCCACATGCCGACGCGCTTGTTGTCAAAGCGCACCGTGGTCAGGCGACGGTCGGGCACGATATCGCCCAGACTATCGTCAACACCCACCACGCTCACGTCCTGGGGCACGCACTTCCCGCGCGACTCGAGCCCACGGATACAGCCATATGCCATGGCATCGTTGGAGGCATAAATGGCCGTGCAGGTCGGATCATCCGCAAGCACCTGGCCGGCAGCATATCCACTCTGCGCCGTCCAGTCGCCACGGACGAGCTGCGGTGGCTCAATGCCATGCGCACGCAATGTCTCACGCCAGCCTTCCTCGCGCCGCATGCCCGAAAGCGAGCGCTCGGGGCACGAGATAAAGTGCACGGTCTTGTGCCCCTGCTCCAGCAAGTACTCGACCACCTGGCGCGAGCAATCGAACTGGTCGTTATCGACCGTCGAGCACAGCGGGTGCTCCAGCATGGTAACGAGCACCGTCTGCATACCGGGCAGCGGCTCAAAGGTGCCAAAGTCCGCCGGCATGCGGTTCATAATCACGACTATACCGTCCACCGGCAGTGCGCTCATACGCGACGATGCGCTCTCGAGGGTATAGGGGTGTCCATCTACTTTAGTGAGGGTGATGGCATAGCCGTGTTTGTCGGCCGCGGCGGCAAAGCCCTCCATACGGTCGAGGTTGCCGGTGCCGGTAATGTTGAACATGGCGACGCCGACGGTCTTAAACTTACCGCGGCGCAGCGATCGACCGGCAAAATTGGGGCGATACCCCAGCTCGCGCATGGCGGCACGCACGCGCTCCTTGGTCTCGGGGCGCACGCTGGGCGAATCGTGCACCGTACGCGAGACTGTCTGCTCCGAGACGCCCGCGAGACGCGCCACATCCTTAACGGAAACCGATTTTTTAACAGCGGCCATAGGTCGATCTTTCTATGTCGACGATGCCATTGGTGGCACCCTGCGCAGTCATTTTTAACGCCTTCAAGTATATCCAACGCCTCCCCCACCATACGCTCACCACCCAAAACCTACCGTTCACCGACATTTTTGCTTCCCCAAACGGCTTTTGGCGCCCAAATGTTAACGTTGCCATTGTGCAAACACAGAGCCACCGGGCGGCTCAAACGTTTACGCATAAGGAATCGACGGTTCGCAGGCACAGGAACCACCGGTTCGCGTCTTTTTTTGTGTCGCAAAATGGCAACGTCAACATTTTGGCAACCGAACCCCAAAAGCTACCATCGTTGCTAACCCACCGACTCTTAGGAGCATTGCATGGAGCAACTCATCGCCACCATCGAAAAAGGCCAGCCCTTTTTCAACGCGATCGCCCGCAACAAGTACCTCAAGGCGATCCGCGACGGCTTTATCTCCGTCATCCCCATCATCATCTTCTCGTCTATCTTCTGCCTGGTAGCCTCGGTCCCCAACATCTGGGGTTTCTACTGGCCTGATGACATCAACAACGCCCTGTGGAAGTGCTACAACTACTCCATGGGCATCCTGGCCATCGCCTGCGCCGCCACCACGGCCAAGCACTTCGCCGACGCGCAGAACCGCGACCTGCCCAAGAACAACCAGATCAACTTTATCTCGTGCATGTGCGCGGCCATCATCGGCTTCTTGCTCCTTTCGAGCGACACGATCGCCACGGACGCTGCCAGCGGCTTCAACACCACTTACCTTGGTTCCAAGGGCCTGCTGACCGCCTTCATCGCTGCGTTTGTGACCGGCATCATCTACAAGTTCTTCATTAAGCGCAACATCACCGTCAAGATGCCCGAGCAGGTTCCGCCTAACATCTCGCAGACCTTTAAGGACATCATCCCCTTCTCCGTCTGCATCACCGTCTTTTGGGTCTTTGACATCGTCTTCCGCGCTGCTTTTGGCTTCTGCTTTGCCCAGGGCGTCATCCAGGTGTTCCAGCCCCTGTTCACCGCTGCCGACGGCTACATCGGCCTCGCTGTGATCTACGGCGCCATGAGCCTGTTCTGGTTCGTCGGCGTCCACGGTCCCTCGATCGTCGAGCCCGCCATCGCCGCCGCCCTCGTTGCCAACATGACCGACAACCTGGCTGCGTTCCAGGCTGGCCAGCACGCTTCCGCCGTCCTGACCCAGGGTGCCCAGTACTTCGTCGTCTGCATGGGCGGCACCGGCGCCACGCTCGTCCTGGTCTTTATGTTCTGCTTCCTGGCCAAGTCTCAGGAGATGCGCGCCGTCGGTAAGGCCGCCATCGTCCCCGTCTGCTTTGCCGTCAACGAGCCGCTGCTGTTCGCCGCGCCCATCGTGCTCAACCCCGTCTTCTTTGTCCCGTTTGTCTTTGCCCCGATCGCCAACATCTGGATCCTCAAGATCTTTATCGACTTCTTGGGCATGAACGGCTTTATGTACACCCTGCCTTGGACCGTCCCCGGCCCCATCGGTACCATCATGGGCCTGGGCTTCCAGCCGCTCGCCTTTGTGATGCTCGCCCTTATCCTGGTCGTCGATTTCGTTCTGTACTACCCGTTCTTCCGTGCCTATGACGCCCAGAAGTGCGCCGAGGAGGCCGAGATCTCCCAGGAGGAGCTCGCCGCCAAGAACGCCGAGAAGGCCGCCAAGCTCAACGATGCCTTCCAGGGCAAGGCTGACGCCAAGAGCGTTGCTGCCGGCGCTGCCGCCGAGGTCGTGAAGTCCGACTCCCCCGCCGCTTCTGCAGCACCCGCTGCCGAGGCAACGACCGCCAGCGACCTCAACGGCAAGCGCGTGCTCGTGCTCTGCCAGGGTGGCGGTACCTCGGGTCTGCTGGCCAACGCGCTGGCCAAGGCTGCCAAGGAGCGCGGCATCAATCTTGAGACCGCTGCCGAGGCCTATGGCAACCACGTGGACATGCTCCCCGACTTTGACCTGGTCGTCCTGGCCCCGCAGGCCGCCAGCTACCTGGCCGACCTGCAAAAGGACTGCGAGCGCGTGGGCAACAAGTGCGTCGCCTGCCGTGGCAAGCAGTACATCGAGCTCTCCCAGAACGGCGATAAGTCTCTCGCCTTCGTCTCCGAGCAACTCTCGAAGTAAGTAACGCTCAGGGCCAGCCGACCATCCAAGACCGGCTGGCCCTTCGATTTAGACGATTGGATATTTCATCATGTCCGTTAACCCTGCTAGCGTCACCAACCCGCCCGCGCAGTTTCCCGAGGACTTTGTCTTTGGCGGCGCCACTGCTGCCTACCAGGTAGAGGGCGAGACCCGTACCCACGGTAAGGGCAAAGTCGCCTGGGACGACTTCCTGGAGGCCCAGGGGCGCTTCTCCCCCGATCCCGCTTCGGACTTCTACAACCAGTACCCCGTCGATTTGGAGCTGTGCGAGGAGTTTGGCATCAACGGCATTCGCCTCTCCATCGCCTGGAGCCGCATCTTCCCCAACGGCACCGGCGAAATCAACCCCGAGGGCGTGCAGTTCTATCACAATCTCTTCGCCGAGTGCCATAAGCACCATGTTGAGCCGTTCGTCACGCTGCATCACTTCGATACGCCGCTTCCCCTCTTTGAGAAGGGCGACTTCCTCAACCGCGAGACCATCGACGCCTTTGTGGACTTTGCCACCTTCTGCTTTAAGGAGTACGCCGACCAGGTGACCTACTGGTTCACCTTTAACGAGATCTGGGCCGACGCCTCCAACACCTACATCGAGGGCACCTTCCCCGGTGGCGTCAAGGCGCATCTTGCCGAGGCCTTCCAGTGCGAGCACAACATGATGCTCGCCCACGCCAAGGCAGTGCTGGCCTTCCACAACGGCGGCTTTAAGGGCAAAATCGGCGTCATCCAGTCGCTGGAGTTTAAGTACCCGCTCAACGAGAACGACCCCGCCGACATCAAGGCCGCCAACAACGAGCACGTGCTGCAGAACCAGTTCTTGCTCGACGCCACCTTCCGCGGCGACTACGCGCCCGACACCCTCGAGTGCGCCAACCGCCTGGCCGCCGTCTCGGGCGGCACCATCCAGATCCTAGACGAGGATCTGGAAATCATGCGCGAGGCCGCGCTCTACAACGACTACCTGGGCGTTAACAACTATCAGTGCCGCTTCCTCAAGGCTTACGACGGCGAGAACGACCTGCACCACAACGGTACGGGCGAAAAGGGCACCGGCCGTTGGCGCGTCAAGGGCATTGGCGAGCACGTGAACAAGCCCGGCATCCCCACCACCGACTGGGACTGGATCATCTATCCCGAGGGTCTGTTCGATCTGCTCGTCTACATTAAGCAGCGTTACCCCAACTACAAGCAGATCTTCATCACCGAGAACGGCATGGGCTACAAGGATCCCTACAAGGACGGTTTTGTGGACGACCAGCCGCGCATCGACTACATCGAGCAGCACCTGCGCTGGTTGCTCAAGGCCATGGAGGTGGGCGTCAACGTGGGCGGCTACTTCCTGTGGAGTCTGCAGGACCAGTTCTCCTGGACCAATGGCTACAACAAGCGTTACGGCTTCTTCTACGTTGACTTTGAAACCCAGAAGCGCACGCCCAAGGCAAGCGCATACTGGTATAAGCACGTGGCGCAGACCCGTCGTCTGGACTAGTTAACGCTATCGGCCGCCGTGACCATCACGCTGCCGTGCACCTTACCATTCCCGATCGCATGGGCGCTGCGTCCATGCACCTCTTTCCGTGTGGCGGATACGACCTTCCCGGTGGATGCTTCAGCATCCTTGGTCGTATCCGCCGTTTTGTTTTTGGGCGAGCTGGTACGCGTTCGTTTGTCTCGATCTGTAACATGTAGCCGAGTATTTCGGCCCCAGCTGTTACAGATTGAGATGAACGAGCCGAGCACGTCTACGCCCGCAGGTCCTTTACGCTGGAACGCTCGACCAACACGCCCGAGACGAGCGTACGGCTTCTGGAGCTCGGGGCTTCCAGACCTGCGACGACCTCGTTAAGCGCACGGATGCCCAGCTCGCGGTGGCGAAACTTCACCGACGTCAGAATCGAGTTGGGAATCGTCTTGTAGAGCTCATCGTCGAAGCCAATCACGGACACGTCGTCGGGCACACTGAGCCCTTTGTCACGTAGAGCCATCATCACGCCGTTTGCCATGCAGTCGTTAGCGGCGAGGACCGCCGTGCAATCGGGTTTATCGGCAAGCACAAGGCCCGCGGCGTAGCCACTATCCGCATTCCAATCGCCTTGTAGAGGCTCAGGCGGCTCAATGCCACGCGCCTCGAGCGCCGCTCGCCAGCCTTTCATTCGGCACTGGCTCGACAGTGACTCTTTTTTACCAGAAACGAAGTACACGTTCTTGTGCCCGTGATTCAAGAAGTACTCGCATGCCATGCGCGCGCCGTCCTCTTGATCGTCACTGACGGTGGAGCAGGTAGGATGCTCCATCGGCGTAATAATCACCGTCTTGAGGTCTTTCGGCGCCTCAAAGGTATCAAAGTCATCGACCATCTGACGCAGGTTGAAAATCATGCCGTCGACGGGAAGCTGCGACATCCTACGTGCCGCTTCGGCAAGGGTCATCTTCTCCCCCGCCCGCTTTTTAATCATCGTGAGCGCAAAGCCTCGCTCTTCGGCGGCATCGGCGATACCGTCAATCATGTCAACGTTGCCGCCCGACAAGTGGAACAGCACCACGCCGATGCACCCGTAACGGCCCAACTTGAGCGAACGCGCGGCAAAGTTGGCTCGAAACCCGAGCGCCTCCATGGCCGCATGGACCTTATCGCGTGTAGACTCGCGCACGCTATCGGGCTCGTTGATCACGCGCGACACCGTCTTGAGAGAAACGCCCGCGGCAACTGCCACATCGTTCATTGAGACATTTTTTTTGTCCATCGTTGCCACTGCTTCTCCAGTCGGTTCCCTATCGATCGTTCTTTGCGTTCTAGCATACACTACCTGCCCGACTGACAAATCAGCCGTTTATCGGACAATATCGACCGTTCACCCGTAAATCCTTGTTGCTCTTCCAAAAATGTCTTACGTTGTCATTAACGAAATGACAACGTTGTCATTTCGCAATGCCTTCCTTAAGCAGGAAGGTTTCCGGGCAGTCCTGACCATCCATCGACGACCAGTTCCATCCACATGCATCGCGCATCGAGCAGCAAAGGAGCTCTATGGACGCCATCGTAAAGATGCTCGAAAAGCATCAACCGTTCTTTGAGAAGATCTCGAGGAATATCTACCTCCAGGCCATTAAGGACGGATTCCTTGGGTGCATGCCCATCGTCCTCACCTCTTCGATCTTCCTACTGATTGCCACCCTTCCTGGCGTAGTTGGCATCACGCTGCCCCAGCCGCTCATCGACTGGTGCAACAAGCTGTACAACTTCACCATGGGCGTCATGGGCATCATGGTTGCCGGCACCACCGCCAAGAACTTCACGGCATCCATGAACCGTCGCATGCCCGCCGGCAAGGTGCTCAACGACGGCTCCACCATGGTTGCCGCCCAGTGCAGCATGCTGCTGCTCGCAGTCACGCAGTTCACCACCAAGTTCAACGGCTCCGAACTTTCGGTCTTCGATTGCACCAGCATGGGCACGCGCGGTCTGTTCTCGGCCTATATCGCCGCGTTCATTACCGTGTGGGTCTACAAATTCTGCGTCTCGCGCGATCTGACCATTAAGCTGCCCAAGGAGGTCCCGGGCGCCATCGCTCAGAACTTCCGCGACATCATCCCCTTTGGCGGCGCCGTCATCATCTGCGGCATTATCGATGTCGTCGTGCGCAACCTCATGGGCGTTCCGTTCTCCGAGCTGCTTATCAAACTGCTCTCCCCGCTCTTTACCGCTGCAGAAACCTATCCTGGCCTTATCCTTATCCAGGCAGCCACCGCGTTCTTCTGGTTCATCGGCGTCCACGGCCCCTCGATCGTCCAGCCGGGCATCGACCCCATCCGTCTTGCCAACCAGGCCGAGAACCTGCAGGTTCTGCTGGCCGGTGGTCACCCCGCCCACTCCCTCACCTTTAACATGTCGCTCGTAGGTGAGTTCGGCGGCACCGGTGCCACGTTCATCGTGCCGCTTCTACTGATTCTCTTTATGAAGTCCAAGCAGCTCAAAGCCGTCGGTAAAGCCTCGATTGTTCCTGTTGCCTTCGCCGTCAACGAACCGCTGCTCTTTGGCGCGCCGATGATCCTTAACCCCTACATGCTCGTCCCCTTTGTTGCCGCCGGCTGCGTCAACGTGAGTGTTGCCAAGTTCTTTATCGATAACGTGGGCATGAACGGTTTCTCCTTCGTGGTGCCTTGGGCCACCCCCGCCCCCATCGGTATTTTCATCACCACGAACTTCCAGCTTATCGCTCTGGTATTTGTCGCAATCATCATCTTGCTGGACGCCATCATCTATCTGCCGTTCTTGAAGGCGTACGATAAGCTGCTCTGCGACCAGGAGGCCGAGCGCGCCGCCGAGCTGGGTCTCGAGTCCGATGGCGCCGCCATCGCCGTCAACGCCTCTGCGCCCGCTGTCGAGCAGGCTACCGCTTCCGTCGAGACGACTGTTGCCGCCGCTGACAGCAAGCCTGTCGCCAATCAGCCCGAGCCCGAGCCCGCTGCCGATGCATCCGCCAAGAAGGATGTCAATGGCCTGAAGGTCCTCGTCCTGTGCGCCGGCGCCGGCACCTCTGCCATGCTTGCCAACGCCATCAAGGAAGGTGCCGCGCAGACCGGAGAGAACATCGCTTCCTCTGCCGGAGCTTATGGCCAGCACACTGCCATCATGGATCAGTACGACGTCATCGTGCTCGCCCCGCAGGTTCGTAGCTACTACAACGACATGAAGGCCGACACCGATCGTCTGGGCATTAAGCTGCTCGCTCCCCGCGGTAAGGAATATATCGACCTTACTCGCGACCCCGCTGGCGCCATCAAGTGGCTCCGCGAGAACCTCGACTAGTCCCTCCCTCAGTTGGTGCCCGGATCCCCAGTTCGGGCACCTCTCCCTATTCGTATCCCACAGAAAGGATGACTCATGACCAACCCCATGCAGTTCCCCGACGGCTTTGTGTTTGGCGGCGCCACCGCCGCTTACCAGGTTGAGGGCGAGACCCGCACGCACGGCAAGGGCAAAGTGCCCTGGGACGATTTCCTGGCTGCTCAGGGTCGCTTCTCCCCCGACCCCGCAAGCGATTTCTACAACAAGTACCCGGTCGACATCGACCTGTGCCAGCGCTTCGGCATCAACGGTATTCGTGTCTCCATCGCTTGGAGCCGTATCTTCCCCAGTGGCACCGGCGAGATTAACCCCGAGGGCGTCGCTTTCTATCACGAGCTTTTCGCCACCTGCAACAAAGCTGGCGTTATCCCCTATGTCACGCTCGATCACTTTGACACGCCCGAGGCCTTCTATCAGGACGGCGGCGAGGGATTCCTGACGCGCACGACCATCGACGCCTTTGTCGAGTACGCCAAGTTCTGCTTTGCCGAGTTCACCGAGGTCAAGCACTGGTTTACCTTTAACGAGATTCCCGCAACCGCCGAGGGCAGCTTTATCGTCGGCAACTGGCCGCACGGCGAGAAGTATCGCCTGGACAAGGCCTTCCAGCTCATGCACAACATGATGGTGGCCCACGCCAAGGCTGTCGTCGCCTTCCATGAGGGCGGCTTTGAGGGCGAGATCGGCATTGTCCAGAACCTGGAGCCCAAGTATCCCCTCGACCCCAACAACGCCGCCGACTGCGAGGCAGCTCGCATGGCCGACGTCATCAACAACCGCTGGGTACTCGACGCCACCTTCCGCGGCCACTATGCAGCCGACACCATGGAGGCTGCGACCAAGCTGGCCCATATCGCCGGCGGCGAGCTCGACGTCCGCGACGAGGACATCGCCGCGCTGACCGCCGCGCTCCCCTACAACGATTGCCTGGGTGTCAACACCTACAAGTGCCAGTTCCTGCGTGCCGCCGAGGGCGAAAACGACATCAACCACAATGGCACCGGCGACAAGGGCTCCTCGCGCTGGTTCCTCAAGGGCGTGGGCGAGTCATGCGTGCGCGAAGGCGTACCCACCACCGACTGGGACTGGATTATCTATCCCGAGGGCCTCTACGACCTGCTGCTCCGCATTAAGAACGATTACCCCAACTACAAGAAGATCTACATCACCGAGAACGGCATGGGCTATAAGGACGACTTTGAGGACGGCTTTATCGACGATGCCCCTCGCATCGACTATATGCGTCAGCATCTCGCGTGGATCCTCAAGGCAATCGACGGCGGCGTAAACGTCGACGGCTACTTTGTGTGGTCGCTGCAGGACCAGTTCTCCTGGACCAACGGCTATAACAAACGTTACGGCCTGTTCTACATCGACTTTGAGACCCAGAAGCGCTATCCCAAGGCGAGCGCGTACTGGTACAAGAACGTCGCGGAGACCGGCCTGCTCATGGCCTAGTTTCCGCCGCATACCCCCTGTCGGCCGCATGTGAGCCCCTCCACGGGTTCGCATGCGGCTTTTTTGTTGTGGCTCGGCCCGAGCAGGCCGTTTGTCTCGATCTGTAACATCTAGCAGGGATTTTCGGCCCCAATTGTTACAGATTGAGATGAACGGGGGCACCCGGTTCGAAATATCTTGATCTGTAACATCTGACTTGCTTTTGGCCGTCTAACTGTTACAGATCAAGACAAAGATGACGGCTGGGTAGACAAAATCTCGATCTGTAACACCTAGCCGAGTTTTTCGGTCCTAGCTGTTACAGATTGAGACAAATGCACGGGCCGATTCCCTCAATCTAAATCTGTAACATCTAGTTGGTTATTTCACCCTTAACTGTTACAGATTGAGACAATTTGATAGTGGAGTCCTCATTTGCGCGTCATATCGCGTAGCGCTGACGCGCTGATTCCCACAATGACAGGAGGCAAAAGTCCTCCCGCAGCGCTTGTTGGCAATCCCGTAGCGTTAGCTAGCAAATGACCTGCGTGTGCTCTTCGATGGCAGTGCGGTCCTCGGCGGCGATACCCGGCTCGCACACCACGGCGTCCAAATTGTCCAGGCGGCAGAAGGTATAGAAGTCGCGCTTGCCGATCTTGCTGGAGTCGGCGATCAGATAGCGCGAGTCTGCCTTGCTAAAAGCGAGCTGCTGGATACGGCCCTCATCCATGTTAGACGTAGACACGTCGCCATCCAGAATGCCGTTGGCGCCGATAAACGCCGCATCGATGCCCAGCGCGCGAAGGGTATCCTCGGCCGTTGGTCCCACAAAAGCGGCGGTGCGGCGACGGTACATACCGCCCACGAGGCACAAGTCGCAGTCCTCGCGCGCCTCGAGCAGGTTAAACACCGAAAGCGAATTGGTCACAATGCGCAGGCGAAACGCCGGCAGCATCGAGGCCATCTGCTCAACCGTGGTGCCCGTACCCAAAAAGATGGTCGAGTCTTCCTCGATAAGCTCCACAGCACGGCGCGCAATCTGCAGCTTTTCCTCGGCATGCTTAGTTCGCTTTTCGCTGTGCGAATACTCATGGCGCAGCATAGCGTGCGGACGGCCCTGTGCACTGCGGGCTCCGCCGTGCACGCGCTCGATCTCGCCTAGGCTCGCAAGCTCCTCAAGGTCGCGGCGAATCGTCATGTCCGAAACGCCCAGCGCATCAGAAATCTCTTTGACCGAGACCGTGCCCTGCTCCTCGAGCAGCTGCCGAACCTTATCCTGTCGCTCCGCCTTGATCATTTTTACTCCTTTGAGTGGTTTTGTTCGCATTTATAGTAATCGAACAGTTATGTTCACTCTCCCCAAACGGTCGGTTTTTCCCGGTGAACGGTAGGATAGTAAACGCCAAACGTTGAATATCAAATGTATCCGACGCATCAACTTCAGCTATACATAGGCAAAAAGCTGCGATTTTAAAATTATTTCAGTCCAATGCGCCTCAATAAAGCAAATTGAACTTTACCGAACAATTGAAAACAGATTGACACACTAATTCTCTTAGACTTAAATTACAGGCGACTTAAACAAACAGATTCGAACACATTCGATCTGCATGGAACGGAAGGAGTTGCAGACATGTCCGCAAAGAGCAATCTGTTCTTCGAAGACACCGTGTTTGTTTGCGACCGCACCACGCAAGAAGAGGTCTTTACCGAGATCGCCAATAAGCTGTCACTCAAAAACTATGTGGCACCCGCGTTTTTGGAGAACATCATCGAGCGCGAAAAGGGTTATCCCACCGGCATGGATATGTCCGTCGTCGACCCCGAGTTGCCTAGCTTTGCCGTTCCTCACACCGAGGTCGAGTTCGTTCACACCCGTCGCATCGTCCCCGTCAAGCTGACGACCCCCGTCGAGTGGCACTCCATGATCGACCCTTCGCAGACCTTCCCCGTCTCGTTCCTGTTCATGATTCTCAACGACGACAAGGAGGCCCAGGTGGGCATCCTCGCCAAGATCATGGACTTCGTTAACGCTCTTGGCACCGATCGCGTCAAGGAGCTGTTCTCCATGACCGACACCAAGGCCATCTATCAATTCTTGGTCGACAACTTCCCTGCCGACTAGCCAATCACTTTTAGGAATCCGCGGGACACCCCGCATAGAGAAAGGAATTTATCATGATTAAGGTTCTCGCAGCTTGTGGCGCCGGTGTTAACTCCAGCCACCAGATCAAGGACGCCATCGAGTCCGAGTTCAAGAATCGCGGCTACAACCTGCACTGCGACGCCGTGATGATCAAGGACGTCAACGAGGAGATGCTCTCTCAGTACGACATCTTCGCACAGATCGCCAAGACCGACTTTGGCTTTGAGGTTAAGACCCCGATCGTCGACGCCGGCCCGATTCTCTATCGCATGCCTGCCATGGCTAAGCCGGTTTACGACAAGATTGAGGCCATTATCAAGGAAAAGGGTCTCAACTAATCTTTTGCAGCTTCGCTCTGCACAATCTTTGGCTTTTAGGAAGATGACGACCGGGAACGGCATCTTCCTTTTTTAAAGCAACATACGGAAAAGGAAATTCTCTTATCGGAAAGAGGGAGACATGGACGCAGTTATCGGGTTTGCTAACGCCGTTTTTCAGCCGCTGATCGACCTTGGCGCAGCCCCTATGATGACCATCGTTTTGACGGTTATTGCCCTTCTCTTCAAAGTTAAGTTTACCAAGGCCCTCGAGGGCGGTCTTAAGCTCGGTATCGCCATTACCGGCATCGGCGCCATCATCAACATTCTGACGACGGCCTTCTCGAGCGCCATGACGACGTTCGTTGAGTCCACCGGCCTTCAGCTCACCGTCACCGATGTGGGTTGGGCACCGCTGGCCACCATCACCTGGGGCTCTCCCTACACTCTGTACTTCCTGATGGTGCTCGTCATCGTCAACATCGTGATGATCGTGCTCGCCAAGACCAACACCATCGACGTCGACATCTTTGACGTTTGGCACCTCGCCTTTGTCGGCCTTGCCTGCATCTACTTTGGCGCCAACATCGTCGTCGCCACACTGCTCGTTGTCTTCGTCGGCGTTATGAAGATCATGAACTCCGACCTCATGAAGCCCACGTTCAACGATCTTTTGGGTGCTCCCGAGGAGAACCCCATGACCACGACTCACATGAACTACATGATGAACCCGCTGGCCATGCTGCTCAACAAGATCATCGACAAGGTGCTCCCCTTCCTCGATAAGTACGACTTCGATGCTGCCAAGCTCAACAACATGATCGGCTTCTGGGGCTCCAAGTTTGCTATTGGTATCTACCTGGGCGTCTTCGTCGGTCTGCTTTCGCACCAGACCCCGCAGCAGATCTGCACGCTCGCCTTTACCGCCGCAACCTGCCTCGAGCTGTTCTCGATGATCGGTTCTTGGTTCATCGCAGCCGTTGAGCCGCTGTCTCAGGGCATCTCCGACTTTGCCAACAACAGCAAGTGGCTCCAGGGCCGCACCCTCAACGTCGGCCTCGACTGGCCCTTCATCGCCGGCCGCGCCGAGATCTGGGCTGCCGCCAACATCCTTGCCCCCATCATGTTGGGTGAGGCTCTGCTGCTCGCCAACGTTCCCTGCCCCCTCTCCCCGACTGGTACTTGGAACGGCCTGCTGCCGCTCGGCGGCATCATCGCCATGGGTCTGACGCCGGCACTGCTCGTCGTTACCCGCGGCCGCGTGATTCGCATGGTCGTTATCGGTGCCGTCCTGCTGCCCGTCTTCCTGGGCGCCGGCACCCTTGTCGCCGACTTCGTCACCTTTACCGCTAAGACCGTCGGCGCTTTCCCCGATGGCGTTACCGGCCTGATCTCTCAGACCACCATGGAAGGACCTGTCGAGAAGTTCCTGGCTTTCTTCGTGGGCAAGGCGACCACGGGCGATGTGACCATGATCATCGCCACCGTCGTTGCTATCGTCGTGTACGTCGCGCTCTTCGCTTGGTATCGCAAGCAGATGATCGCCCGTAACATCGAGTACGCGAAGCAGGATAAGTGCACCCTCTCGCCGCTCACCACCGGCAAGTTTACCGAGGAGGACCTCAAGGCTGCCAAGGAAGCCGAGTCCGCAAAGGCAAACGCCTAACTCATTGCCACATATCCCCTGTGGAAGAAACCCGTCGCATCCCGGCGGGTTTCTTTTTGTTTGTCCACAGTAAGTCAATCATCACTTTTTTGAGAAAAATACCCCCTGCTTTAGTGGGGTGTAGTGATAATCTCGCCTGTTCGCGCTACAGTTTGTCCGAAATACCTCGATGTTAGGAACCAAATGATCACTTCCGAGCTTTTCGGCGCCGCGCCGTGCGGTACCCCCGTTCATCGCTACACCCTCAACGGGCCCGAGATCTGCGTTCGCATTATGGACTATGGCGCCACCGTGCTGGGTATCGATGTGCCCGACATTCCCGGCAACGTGCGCGATGTGGTGCTGGGCTTCGATAAGCTCGAGGATTACTTTGACAACCCCGCCTGCTTTGGCGCGACCATCGGCCCCGTGGCCAACCGCACTGCGGGTGCCACGATCACCATCGACGGCACGGACTGGCATATGCCGGCCAACGAGGGCGCCAATAACCTGCACAGCGATCTTGAGCATGGTCTGCACAAGCGCGTATGGGATGTTGAACTCGACGAGGTCCACAATGCCGTGCGCATGACCACCTCGCTTGAGGATGGCGAGTTGGGTCTTCCCGGCAACCGCACCTTTACGGCCGTGTTTACCGTGACGCGCACCGGTTGTTTCCGTATCGAGTATGGCTGCGAGAGCGACCGCGCCACCTACGTGTCCATGACCAACCACACGTACTTTAACCTTGCCGGCCATAACGCTGGCATGGACTGCGAGCACTTCTTTGTCGCTAACGCTGCCCACTACCTGCCCATTAACGAGCAGAACATCCCCACCGGCGAGATTGCTCCAGTCGAGGGAACACCGTTTGACTTTCGCGAGTTGCGCCCCGTCGCGCCTGGCATGGAGGCCGACGATCCGCAGATTAAGCAGGCCCGTGGCTACGATCACTGCTTGTGCATCGATGGCTATCAGTACGGCCGCAATCTGCGCCGCGCCCTGCATGTCGAGGAGATGTGGACCGGCCGCGAGCTGGACTACTACACCACCGCCCCGGGTGTGCAGCTCTACACCGGCAACTGGCTGGGCGACGAGCACGCCAAGGACGACGCCAACTATGGCTGGGGCGCCGGCTTTGCCCTCGAGGCCGAGATGTACCCCGACACGCCGCACCAGCCGCTCTTCCCGCAGGGCATCGTGGGCCCGGGTCACCCCTACTGCAATGTGATCGAGCACCACTTTATGAGGCACTAAACCCACAACGCGACATGTCGCACAGTAGCGCCCGCCGGTACCTCCGCCGACGGGCGCTTTTTCATCTTTTGGGCTCATTTTCGCTGTGACTGTATGGGTTACATATCAAAACTATGCCCATTTACTACGTTTAGCCCGGGATGCTCGACCATGCACCGGTTTTTGTTAAATTCGCGAGCCGTCTACCTGCGGTTTTGTTTTTCTCAAATTCGACATGCTCGGCGATAGCCGATCAAACGTAGTAAATGGGCATAGTTTTTGACAGGCGGCATCGCATGCGTCTCTCGCAAGGGCAAAATGATCCGTTTTCCTCTGTCCCCAAGGATCAGTTGAACAGATTGTCGATGAGGTCGGGGGCGGAACTGGGGAGGTAGCGGATTTCTAGTTCGATGCCGAGCTCTTGCAGCTCTCTGAGAACAGCGACATCTGCATCGCTCACGGCAACCGCGGGCGTTATGGGGCGCTTTCCCTCCCCTGCCTGCATGTGACCGATGCTGATCTTGGTGATTGACACACCACCCTTAACCAGCGCGAGCGCATCGGCGGGTGAGGCCACCATGATCAGAGTCCATT
>USHZ01000003.1 GCA_900554595.1 uncultured Collinsella sp.
TTAAGCAGCTCTTCGTTAACAGCCACAGGGGCTCCTTTCTCACAATAACGCGGGCACGCCCGCGGACAGGGGCTATGTTACTACAGCCATGTACCCGCTTAGGCGCCAGCCATGCGTGCGGACACGACTTTCACGAGCAGTCAATTTGGGACGGGTCTCTTTTGGCTGCTTTGCCGCCAGCTGGCGTTGGCACGCGCTACTGCTGAGTCTGTTCCCCGGTGCCAATATGAACATCGACAATAACCTGGCGGTAGCTGATGCCGCAGGAGTCGAGGATGCGACGGCTAATACGGCCGTCGTCAGTATCGGCATACTTGTTGTCCAGGTAGACAACCTCGCCTACACCTACCTGCGCCAGGATCTTGGCACAGTCGTGGCACGGGAACAGCGTGACGTAGACCGTGGAACCCTCGAGGTCTTTGAGCGAGCCGCGGTAGTTAAGCACGGCGTTTGCCTCGGCATGCACCACGTAGTTGTGCTTGTCCTGCAACGGGTCATCGCTCGTTCCCCACGGGAAAAAGTCATCGTTGAGCGCCGAGGGCGTACCGTTGTAGCCCACCGAAAGGATGCGGTGGTTGGTGCTGGCGATGCACGCTCCCACCTGCGTGTTGGGGTCCTTGCTGCGGCGCTGCGCGGCGATGGCCACGCTCATAAAGAACTCGTCCCAGCTAATAACGTCGCGGCGCTTGCCCGACGCGGTTTGATGAAGATCGTCCGACATGGCAGACACCTCCGAAATCGCAATAGTTTGACCCATTGTAGCAGGTGAAAGGTAGGGGCGTTTATCCCACCAGCCCCTCGCCCTACGCGCGGCGGGGCTTTTGGTTGATGTGGTAGAGCTCAGCGAGACCCCGCAACGTCAGCGCATCGTCGACCGTCAGGCTATGGCCGACAAGAGCCGCAAGTGCCTCGGCATCGTCGCCGGTAATGATGATGGGCACATCACCCTCCCCCGCGGCCTTGGTCGCGCGCATCTCGGCGAGCACCATGTCGAGCATACCGTCGATGCGGGCCACCTCGCCCAGAACCACGCCCGAGCGCATGGCCTCACGCGTATTGCGGCCGATGACATGCGTCGGTGCCGAGGGCTCAACCTGAGGCAGGCGCGCCGCAGCGGCCGAGAGCGAACGGGCGCCGAGCGCCAGCCCCGGCGCGATAACGCCGCCGACAAAGGTACCGTGCGCGTCGATGACCTCGATATTGGTCGTGGTGCCCAGGTCGATCACAATGCACGGCGAGCCGTAGACGGCGCGGGCAGCCACGGCGTCGGCGATGCGGTCGGGACCGATCTCGGCCGGGTCATCGTAGTGCACGGGCATGCCGGTCTTAAGTCCCGGCCCCACGGTGAGCACGCGCCCCGTGCAGGTACGGGAGAGTGCTGCCTTCCACGGGCGCTCGAGCGCCGGGACTACACAGCTCAGCACGGCCGCGGCGGGTACGAGCACCCCGGGCACACCCGCATCGGCGGCAAGCGCGCCCATGACCTGCACAAGTCGCATGCGCGCTTCGTCGGCCGTAATACGGGCCGGCGTCGTGACCTCGCACGTCGCGAGTGGGCGCTCCTGCGCCGCGGCCGAATCCTCGGCAAACAGGCCAAAGCGAATGAACGTGTTGCCCACGTCGACCGTCAATATATATGCGCACCCATTAAGCATCGTCGGCGCTCCTCTCGTCTGCCCAGCAGTATATCGCCTACCTAAACCAGTCATCCCAAAATGACTAACTTGCGGCTATACTGGTGCGCGGTCGTTTGCGAGCTCACGCGGCGGCCCTTGGTAACCCGACTTCCCGCGCCGTATCCGTAGCGGCGCTTGTGGGGGAAGCGGATATACGCAAAGGAGTTCTATATGAGCAATCCCTCGAACCGCGCCTCGATGCGCGGGCAACTCACGCTGCGCGGCGTCGTCATCGGCGTCCTTGGCTGCGTGATTATCACGGCAAGCTCGGCCTATACCGCCCTCAAGATGGGCGCACTCCCCTGGCCGATCATTTTCGCTGCCGTCATTTCGCTGTTCTTCCTTAAGCTCATGGGCAACGCCAGCCTCAACGAGGCAAACGTCACCCACACCATCATGTCCGCAGGCGCCATGGTCGCCGGCGGTCTGGCGTTTACCATCCCGGGCGCCTGGATGCTGGGCTATGCCGACCAGATCAGCTGGCTCGACATGTTTATCGTGGCGCTCGCCGGCACCATCTTGGGCCTTCTGGCGACAGCGCTTATCCACCGTCACTTTATCGTGGACGCCGCGCTGGAGTTCCCCACCGGCAACGCCGCAGCTCAGACCCTGCGTGCTACCGAGGCCGGCGGCAAGACCGGCAAGCAGCTCTTTGGCTCCATGGCCATCGCAGGCATCTACAGCGTGCTTCGCGACGCTTTGGGCGTGGTACCCAGCATGCTGTGCACGCTCAATATCCCCGGCGTGACCTTTGCCATCTACAACTCGCCCATGCTGCTGTCCATCGGCTTTTTGGTGGGCTTCGCCCCCGTCGCCTTCTGGTTTGCCGGCGCGCTGCTGGGCAATTTTGGCATCATCGTTGGCGGCACCGCTGCCGGCCTGTTCGATATTGTGACCGCACAGGGCATTGTTAAGTCCCTGGGTATGGGCCTCATGATGGGCTTTGGCGTCGCCGTCGTCCTCAAGGACATCCTGCCGCAGGTCGCCGGCATCGTCCGTGGCCTCGCCGCCGACAGCTCCACCAACACCGATGAGCAGTCGCTCATCTCGGGCTCCCTTAAGCTCGACGCCGGCATCATCGGCCTGGGCACCGCAGCCATCGCCGTGATCGTTGCCATCGCGCTCGACCTTGGTCCCGTCCCGGCCGTCATCGTCACGCTGTTCACCTTTGTCACCACCATCATGAGTGCACAGAGCTGCGGCCAGACGGGCATCGACCCCATGGAGATCTTTGGCCTCATCGTCATGCTCATCGTGGCAGCCTTCGCGCAGCTCGCGCAGGTCAAGCTGTTCTTTATCGCCGGCATCGTGGCCGTGGCGTGCGGCCTTGCGGGCGACGTTATGAACGACTTTAAGGCCGGCGCCGTACTGGGCACCAACCCGCGCGCACAGTGGGTCGGCCAGGCCATCGGCGGCATCGTGGGTGCCCTGGTCGCCGCCGCTGTCATGGTCGCGCTCGTCACCGCCTATGGTCCGGACGCCTTTGGTCCCGACAAGAGCTTCGTTGCCGCGCAGGCAAGCGTCGTCGCCACCATGGTCTCGGGCATCCCGAGCGTACCGTGGTTCGCGGGCGGCTTTATCGCCGGCATCGTCATGTACTGGCTCGGCATTCCGGCCATGATGATCGGCCTGGGCGTGTACCTGCCGTTCTACATGTCGCTCACGGCCTTCTTGGGCTCCTGCGTCAAGCTCGCCTACGACAAGTGGGCCGCACACCGTGACGCCGCCGCCGGCCTTTCGGACGAGGAGAAGGCCACCAAGGACGCCGCCTTCCAGGAGCAGGGTCTGGTTGTCGCCAGCGGCCTGCTCGGTGGCGAGTCTATCGTCGGCGTTATCCTGGCGTTTGTCTCCGTGGGCTTAAGCCTGCTGGGATAAGCTGAGCGGCTGTTCGCTCGCACTTTAGCGACAGCCCGGTCGCAATCATATTGCCTACGGCTTGCCCGGTTGGTAGCTTTTGTGGCTACCGACCGGGCTTTTTGATGCCAATACATAGAAAGGCCGGCGCGCTGCGTATCACAGCACGCCGGCCTTATCGGTTGAGCCATCGAGTCGGCCTCGCAATTAACCGCAGCTCATGCGAGACCAGTACTCAAAATGCTACATGTGCTTGCGGCGACGATCGCCCAGCGTTACGCCCGCGGCCACGAGCGTCACACCGCCGATGACGAAGACCTCACCCGCAAGCGCGGAGTTGTCACCCGTCTGGGCGAGCGCACCATCCGCGGCCTGCTTCTTGGCAGCGGGGGCCTTTGCGGCGGCCTGCGCAACCTGGGGCTTGGCCTGCGGCTCGGCCTTGGGATGATATTTGTCGTACTCGGCCTGTGCGGCTGCCAGGGTTTCTTTGGCATCGTTAAGCTCTGCAAGCGCGGCGGCATAAACGTCGTTGGCATCGGACAGCTTGGCATCGGCGTCGGCCTTGGCCTGCCTCAGACCAACCTCAGCGTCGACAGCATCCTTGTAGCGAGCATAGGCAGCATCGAGCTTGGGCAGCTGACTTTGTGCCGTCCAGCCCACGTTGAATACCGTTACGCCAGCGGCAAGGGAAGCCTCGTGGTCGACGTGCTCAAGATCGGCCTGAAGGGCCTTATCGGTCGCAAGCTCGGTCTGGGCATCGGCGATGGCCTGCTCGGCGTCCACGACTGCTTGGTTGGCGGCATCGAGCTGCTCCTGAGCAGTGTTCACGCCGGCGACAGCAGCTTTATGGGCTGTCTCGGCGTCATCAAGCGCCTTCTGAGCATCGGCGTAGCGCTGGAATGCGGCATTCGCGACATCGAGGGCCGTCTGGGCAGACGTGACCTCCTGCTGTGCGGCGGCAAGCGCCTGCTCCTTGTTGGTGACAGCTTGCTGCGCGTTCGAGAGGGCCGTTGCCGCGGCTGTCGCTACGGCCTCGGCATCGTTAACGCCAGCCTGGGCGACAGCGTCGGCCTTCTCGGCCTCGCCAAGCGCGCCCTGCTTGTTCTTGAGATCCCTATTGGCGGCATCGCACTTGGCGGTAAGATCCTTGACCGAAGCGGTAGCGTCGCCATATGCCTTGTTGGCCTGATCGGACTTTGCCTTGGCGGTATCGTAATCGCCCTGCGCCTTCATCTTGCGGGCGGAAGCCTTGGATGCGTTCGTCTGGCAATCGGTGACCGTCGCGTTGGCCTTGTCGAGAGCAGTCTGAGCAGCGGTGGCTTCGCTCTTGGCGGCTTCGAGCTTCTGATTAAGCGCGTCAATGTCAATGCCAGAGCCATCAAACTCGCTCTTGGCGGCGTCATAGGCACCCTTGGCGGTTGCAGTGGCAGCCTGAGCGCTCTCATACTCGCCCTTGGCGGTGTTCACGTTCGTGCCGGCAGCCTTAAAGGCCTCTTGAGCGTCAAACTGCTTGTTGAGCGCATCGTTATAGGCGCCGCTAGCAGTTCCAAACTTCTTCTGCGCATCGGCGAGCTTGCCCTGAAGCTCCTTGAGCTGCTGCTTTTGTGCCTGCGTACCGCCGGCGCTGTAAGCGGAGTCAATGTAGTCGTTCACGAGCTTCTTGAACTTGGAGACAGTGAAATCAGCCTGAGTGTCATCAGCGCTGTAATCGAATATGGTTACCTCGGAATCGGTGTTCTTACCGCTACCGGTCGCGATGCCGATTGCCGTCATATCGGAATCGATGATATTGAGATAGTGCCCACACTCATGGTAGATGCTGTTGTAGTTCTGGTAGAAGTAATAGGAATCATATCGGTGGCTACCGAATTCGTCGCCATACTGCTCTACATACTTGTCGAAAATCTTCTTCTCCTGAGTGTAGAGGCCGGTATAGGGCCAGCCGAGCGTGTCGACAGTCTCGCCTCCCATGTAGACGCCGCCGCCACCTGCGAGATTCTCAGCATTATCGAAATAGTGATCCGAGTGTCCCCAAATATTCGATGAATAGGATGCGTTGAGCGCTGCTGCAGCCGTCATACGGAGGCTGACGCTGAGCTCGGACTGACCGTTTGCCTTGCGGATGTTGTTCTGAGTATCGAGATACGTCAGCGCATTGCGCAGCTGCTCGAGGGAGAGCGGATTGGTATCGCGAGACATATCCTGGTCAACATAGCTGTCATACCAGCTAGCCTTGTCATATCGCTGGTTCGTGTTGGGCGCGCCGGTTAGCATAGACGATGCAGCACTGGCATTGTCCTTCTGCTGGGCAGTGAAATCGCTGCCGTTGCTAATGTAGGCCATAAAACCGAGCATGCCATTATTGATGATGTCTTGATCGACGGTCATGTTGGACTTGAGCTCGGCAATCTGCTGCTCAAGCTTGTCCACCTCTGCGCTAGCGGCATCGCTGGCAGCCTCCGCAGCGTCTGCGGCATCGCATGCCGCCTTGTACTCGGCTCGTTTGTCGTCCCTATCCTTTACGGCCTGATCGTAGGCAGCCTTCTTGTCTGCCTCGATCTGCTGGGCTTGATCGTACGCGGCCTTAGCGGTGTTGTACTTGTTCGTCAGGTCGCCGAGTTTGCCGCTGGCTTCGTCGTATGCGGTCTGCGCGGACGAAACGGCAGCGTTGGCAACGTTGGCTTTCTCTTGCGCGGCAGTGACAGCAGCCTGGGCGGTCTGCAGATTCGCCTGTGCGGTGGCGTCGGCAGCCGTCGCGGCATTAAGCTCCGCCTGCGCGGTCTTGAGCTCACCGGCAGCAGCGTTCTTGGCGGCCTCAAGCGCTTTTAGATCGATGCCCGTGCCCGAGATGGCGGCATCGAGCGCTTTCTGGGCGTCGTTCAGCTTATCCTGGGCGTTGTCGCGCGCGGTGGTCGCAGCGGCAAGGGCCTTGGCAGTCTCCTGCTTCTTGGCCTGGGCAGCCGTCAGAGCGGTCTCGGCGTCGCCCTTTGCCTGCTCGGCATTGACGGCGGCAGTCTTAGCCTCCGTAAGCTCGCCCTCGGCCGTCTTCACATCGGCATTCGCCGCATTGAGTTTGGCCTGGGCATCCTCGACGGCCTTCTTGGCGGCCTCGTACTTATCCATACCACCCATGGCATTGAACTTGTCCTGGGCATCATCGAGGGCTTTCTTGGCGTCGTCGCGCTTTTTCTCGGCATCCTTAAGCGCCTGGGTCTTGTCCTCGACGCTCTTGTTGGCCTGATCGAGCTGATCGTTCAGGTCGCCCAGCTTCTTCTGCTGCTGCTCAGCCTTGTCGACGGCCGCCTTAAGCTCGTCGATCTTCTCCTGAAGCGCAGCGACTTCTGCCGCATTCTGCTCGGCGCCGTTATCGGTCACGGCCTGCGAAGCCTGGTCTTTTTGCTGCTGAGCCTGCTTCTGCGCCTGGCCCGCGGCGTCAGCCTTCTTCTGAGCCGCATCATAGGCCGCCTTGGCAGCCTCGAACTGCTTTGCCGATTCCTCGGCCAGCTGCGCCGCCGTCTTCGCGACCGCCTGGTTGCCGGCAACGACGGTGCTCTCGATGGGGCTTTCGCCCTTCACGGCATCGGTGCTGTCACCGGCCGGCGCGGCAATTGCCGCCAGCGGCGACATGAGCGGCTGGGCGATGAGGCCTGCCGTCAAAACAGTTGCGACGGCGCGGTTGGCAACACCCCTCACGTTGACGGTCTTACTCGGAGACGAAAGATGCTTTGGACTGTACTTTGCCATGTTGTGCTCCCTTCGACACAACGCGAATTGCGTTACCGCGAATATAGGGCCGCAATTTTCGGTCTTTGTTGCGCAACAATGCGGGCAGCCCGCCGATTCGGTTGTTCAACAGCTTTCGTCACAGTTCCGTCACATATGCAGTTGAGATTGATTCATTTTGCGAGGCGTTGCTAAATGCAGGCAAAGCCGTTTGGACGCCCCATCCCGCGCCCCGGAATCCGTTCCACTTGCCACGGTGTAGAGTAATACCAGCAAGCGCAAGGCGGCCCGTGCTAGAACGAGGTAGACATGGAACTCGACAAACAACAGCTCAAGCGACTGCGTGAGCGCCATCATCGGCGCCATGGCATCCGCCCCGCCCACAGCGAGGCCATGGAGAACGCAAGCCGCTTTATAAAGCAGGCATTCAACATTCGCGAGGGACGCGCGCCCTATCACGTGATTCGCAAGCGCTTTGTAAACGGGGCGCGGCTGACCGGCTCTCACTTATGCATCCTGATCATTGCCATGTTGATCGCGAGCATCGGCCTCGATATCGACTCGGATATCGCCATTGTAGGCGCCATGCTCATCTGCCCGCTCATGGGCTCGGTCCTTGCCATGGCATACGGCATCGCCACGCTCGACCGCGAGATTACCCTTGAGGCCGTCGCGGGCTTGGCTCTACAGATGGCCTTTTGCCTGGTCACGTCCACGTTGTATTTTAAGCTCTCGCCCCTTGGCACCACCACGGCCGCCATCATCGACAATTCGACACCGACTGTGTGGGACCTTGCCGTCGCACTCGCAGGCGGCTTTGCGGGTGGCCTGGGCAACTCGCGCGACCAGGAACCCGCCACGCTCATCGCCGGCGTGGCTGTGGCGACCGCGCTCATGCCGCCCCTGTGCGCGGCCGGCTATGGCATCGCCATCGCAAGCGGGTCGCTGTTTCTCTCGGCGCTTTACGAGTTTGGCATCAACGTGGTCTTTATCGCACTGGCCGCCGAGGCCGTGCTGCTTCTTTTGCGCGTGCCGCTCAAGCGCGACCTGAACGGCGACGGCATTGTAACTGCTGAGGAAAATGCCGAGGTCGACGAGCTATCGCGCAAGGTGCGCCGCCGCATCATCGTGGGCACGGTGATCTTTGCCATCCCCTGCATCGTTATGACCGCGGGTTCCATTGGCTCGGCGCAGGCCGGCGTGCAGGACGGCTACGGCGTCACCGAGACCACGCGCGAGCTTGCGGCGGTGCTGCCAGGCTTTAAGGACTACACCGTCGCCGTCGAGACCTCGCCTACCGAAGGCGAGGAGGAGGGCATCGTCGAGCGCGAGATTGTCGCCCATGTGACGACAAGCGAGGCGCTCGGGGCACACGACCGCCACGTCGCTCGCAAGCTCATCGACCTCAATGTGCCCGAACTCGATCGCGTGGAGTTTGACGTGAAGTGATGAGGGGCGGCCCTACAGCTCGTACTTGTACACGCGGTAGATGTACTTCTCGGCTTCCATCTCGTAGGTGGCGATGGGCAGTCCGTAGCGGTCGTACTCGATAAAGGTCTTGGCCATGCCCGATGCCACGAGTATGCTGTTCGAATTGCCGACGCGCTGCGCACTGCTGACGTAGCCCGAGAACGGCACCGCGATCCGGTCCACAAGCTCGTAGGTGCGCGCCGTCTCGTCCACTGTAAAGATGCGACTAAACGAATGCGTTCCCTTGCTGCAGTCGGTCACCACCGCGGCGCCCAGCTGGCCCCAGTCGAACTTGGGATAGCTTTCGGCCGCACCAAAGTTGTTGTCGTACAGCAGCACTTGGTAGCGACCGGTCGTTACCGTGTCAGAACTCGGCAGATACGTCACGCTGTGCTGGCCCGCATTGAGCGAATAATCGCCTTGGGCCTGCAGCAACTTGTCCTCAAAGCCCGAGTCAGCCCAAAACTCGGGCAAGCCCATAAGCCAATCGACCGTAGGCGTGCCATAGATATCCGTGAGCTTGATGACCGTTGAGGTCTCGCGCGAGCTGAGCAGAACGGTGCCGCCGCCGAGCCACTGAATCGTGTTGATGTGGATCCAATCCAGGTCGCCGTCCGAGGCCACCTTGGCGCTCGCTTTGAGATCGGGAAATATGTCGCCCAGGTCTACAACGAGAGAAACGGCGCCCGTTGCTATGTCTATCTTGATGATGAGGTCCTCGACATTAACGCGCTCGCCCTTGTCCTTTTTAGCGGCTGCGCGGTCGATGTCCAAGTCGGCTTCGGAGCCGGCGTGGCTCGCCAGCACCAACAGGTTGTCATCGTCATCGAAAGCGTAATCGTGATGCAGTTCGTATTCGCCGGTGCTCCAGATATTTACCACCTGGCCGATGGCGTTGATCTGGGCCATCTTGGTCGTCGAGACGCTCATGATCATGCTGCCGTCGCCCGGGAACAGCAGGCGATGGCTGCGGTAGCCGATGATCGGCACCTCGCCGCGGATCTGACCCGCGTTGTCGTAGAGATACATAAAGTCGAGCTTGGACGAGTCGTTGCCCAGAATGGCAAAGAGGCCATCGGCGAGCGGCGTGTTGGACTCCCCTGCCGTGACGGTGAGATGTTTCTCTTCCTCACCCTTGAGCGCCGGCGTCTTGACGGTGAATTTCGAGGTACGGCTCGTGCCATCCTGCGCGATGCAGGTTAGGGTTACCGTGTTTTTGTGGTTGGGAATGAGGCCGATAACCTTGAACTCGTGCTCCGTGGCCGGCATGTCGCCACCGTGGGGCGTGCGGGAAAAGGCAGCCACTTTGGGGGAATCAGCGAATTTCTTACGGCCGGCGATCTCGTAGGAGACGATTACGGAATCTGTCGTTGCAAAACGCACGTAGCAACTCAGGGTGTCGGTACCAAAGGGATCCTGTGCGACAAACGGAGCGGTCTCACTGTAGCTGTCGGCAGCGTATTCGGCATCTAGCTGCTCCTTGATGGCCGCCTGTTTCTCGACGTCATAGGTCGCGACGATCTGATTGTAGATCTTCTTTTGCTCGTCGGTGAGTCCGTCGTCCGCGTTGGGCATATCGTTCGCATCGGCTCCGGCAGCAGAGCAGCCTGCAAGTCCCGCGTTCGTCAGCGCCAACGTGCCCGCCGCCATGCCCGCAAGGGCAGCACGACGCGTGAGCGGCCAGCCGCCTTCGTTACTCGATCCCATGTCGTCACCATCGAAGAATTCCATCGCTGCCGCTTCCTTCATATTCCAGGGCACTTGCCAAGCTCTGTCCAATTTATGACTCGAAGCTTAACAAACGCCCCTTAAGGTTAGCTTAGGCTCGCGGCAGCCGGAGCTGTTAGCCGCAAGACGCACAGGGGACGCAGGAATGCGATGATCCGTTTTCCTCCGTCCCCGAGGGATCAATTTTTAGTACTTGAAGAAGCCCCCGCCCGAGCTTTCGCCCAGCTTGCCTTCGTCGAGCATTTTCTTGAGGACGGAGGCCATGGCCTTAAAGTTGTAGGGCATCATCATCTTTTTGAGCAGCGGGCTCACCAGGCCCGGGACCTTCTGATACTGCATAACGATGTTGTAGGCCGTCTGGATGCCCACCGTGTCGAATACGCGGAACGGGCCCTTGGGGGCACCGGTGCCACGCGTCCACGCGAGGTCGATGCTCTTGGGATCGCTCACGCCCGAGACATACAGGTCAAGGCCCGAAAGCAGCCATGGCACCAGCATGGAATTGAGCAGGTAGCCGTTCTTTTCCTTGTTGACGGGAAGCGCCAGCATGCGGATGTCGTTGGCGAAGTCGACAAGCTCGTCGAAGTAGCGCTTGTCGGTCTGGTCCTGTGCCATAACCTCGGCCATGTTGTTCTTCCAGATGGAGTTGGCAAAGTGCAGCGACAGGTACTTCTCGGGACGGCCGGTGTACTTGGCAAAGGTGCTCGGCAGCAGCGTGGATGAGTTCGTCACGATGACGGTCTTTTGCGGGAGAACCGGGGCGAGCTTCTTGTAGAAGTCGATCTTTGCCTGTGTGTCCTCGGCCATAGACTCGATGACCAGGTCGGCGTCGACCACTGCCTTGGCAAGATCGAGCTCCAGCTTGAGCGTGGAGTAGGCGCGCTCAACGGCAGCGAGCGCCGCCTCCTTGTCGAAGGGCTGGGTGCTATCGGCGATACCGGCGCACCACTCGCCCGTGCCGTCCGCCATACCCTCGATAGCAGCGATGTACTCCTCGCGCACATGATCGATCTTGGGCTGGGTGCGGCCGATGCTGCCCTCGCTGCGCAGCCAAATCGTCACATCAAAGCCGCAGTAGGCAGCCTGAAAGGCAATCTGGCTTCCCAGAACGCCGCCGCCGGCAACGCAAACGGTCTTGTAGCTCATGGAACGGTCCTCTCTTACGTAATTCCATAGATGTGTATTTATTCAACCGTAAGAGGGCTGCACGCTGGGGGTGGGTTCTATAAACGGGCGGTATTTTGCGGCAAACGGCTACATATGTTCATTATCTCAGGGTTCCGAGGGCAGTTTTTGGTGCCACCGAGACGTCGTTTTCAGAAGTATGCGGCAAATTTTAAAACTCTCGAGCACACCCCCGTTTTCCGTAAATAAAACCGCAGGTACAGAGCTTGGGCATACCAAGTGTGCTCGGCCTATTCAGATTTTGCCGCATACTTCCGAAATCTAAGTTCGCAAAGGGTGATAGTTGGGGCGTTTACGCAACATATGTCCAGTAAAAACGGGTGATAGCCGGTACGGCTACCACCCGTTTGTCTTATATCCGGCTCAAAGCGGGCCGTCTACTTCTTAATACCGCGCCCCAGACGCTCGGCGACCGATGCCACGGCCTCCTCGCTGGCCGAGCCGCAGCTCACGCAGCCATCGTGGGCACGCATCTGGCCGGTGACCTCGTCCATCGCGAGCGGTGCCACCTTCTCGAGCTTAAAGCCCTTGCCGGCGCGCATGTTCTCCTTGGCCACGCTGATCATGAGCTTAATGCGGTTGAGCTGGTTGACCTCGGACGCACCGGGATCATAGTCCACCGCGACAATGTTGCTCTCGGGATGCTGGCGGCGCAGCTCCTTGATCACAGCCTTACCCACCACGTGGTTGGGCAGGCACGCAAAGGGCTGCGTGCAGATGATGTTGGGCGCGCCATGGTCGATCAGGTCGAGCATCTCGGCCGTGAGCAACCAGCCCTCGCCCATGTTGTTGCACACCGAAAGCACCGTGCGGGCCTTGTCCGCCATGGTGCCGATGCGCTCGGGCGCCTCAAAGCGGTGGGACTTTTCGAGCATCTCCTCCACCGGCGTACGCATCCAGTCCACGAGTTTGATGAGCGCCTGCATACCAGCGCGCGTGGTAGCAGAGCTACCCAGCTCGTCCTTCTGCAGCTCGGCGTTGCTCATGGAGTACAGGAAGAAGTCGAGCAGGCCCGGCACCACGGCCTCGCAGCCCTCGCGCTCGATAACGTCGACCACGTGGTTGTTGGCCGTGGGATGGAACTTGACCAAGATCTCACCGACCACGCCCACGCGCGGCTTGGTACCCTCGCCCACGAGCGGCAAAGTGTCGAACGCGCGGATGGCCTCACGGCACAGCTTGGTGTAGTTGTGGCGGTTGAACTTGGGCGCCAGCTTGCGGGCGCGCGCCATGTACTCCTCGTAGAGCGCGTTGGCGGCACCGGGCGTGGCCTCGTACGGGCGGCAGCGATAGAGCATCTGCATCATCACGTCGCCAAAGAGTACCGCGTAAACTGCCTGCTTAAGCAGCGCTGGCGTAATCTTAAAGCCGGGGTTGTCCTCGCCGAGCGCCACGGCCGAAAGCGAGATCACCGGAATCTCGGGGTGGCCGCTCTCGCGCAGGGCCTTGCGGATGAGCGCGATGTAGTTGGTGGCACGGCAGCCGCCGCCGGTCTGACTGATAACCACGGCCGTCTTGGACAGGTCGTACCGACCGCTCTCGATGGCCTCCATAATCTGGCCGGTCACCAAAATGGACGGATAGCAGATGTCATTGTTCACGTAGCGCAGGCCGGCCTCGACGGCATCGTGATCGGTCGAGGGCAGCAGCCCCAAGTTGTAGCCAGCACCACGGAACACCTCTTTGACCAGGTCAAAGTGGATCGGCGCCATCTGCGGGCACAGGATGGTGTAGCCCTCCTCGCGCATCTGCTCGGTAAAGGGTACCTTGGGCCACGCGGTCGAAGCACTCTCGCGCTGCGCCTCAAACGTGTACTTGCGGCTCGCGAACGCGGGGGCATCTGTGGAGGGTGCCACCGGCGCGGCATCACCCTGCTCGTAGGCCTCGCCCGCGGCCGCGGCCTCGGCCAGGCGCTCGGCCTCCTGGTCCTTGAGCGCGGCCATGAGCGAGCGGATGCGAATGCGCGCGGCACCCAGGTTGGATACCTCGTCGATCTTGAGCACGGTGTAGATCTTGCCGCTGGCTTCCAGAATCTCCTGCACCTGGTCGGTGGTCAGGGCGTCCAGACCGCAGCCGAAAGAGTTGAGCTGAATCAGGTCCAAATCGTTGCGCATCGTCACAAAACGGGCGACGGCGTACAGGCGGCTGTGGTACATCCACTGGTCGACGACGCGGATGGGGCGCTCGGGCTTCACGAGATGCGCGAGCGAATCCTCGGTAAAGACCGCAAAGCCAAAGCTCGAGATAAGCTCGGGCAGGGCATGGTTGATTTCGGGGTCGTTATGGTAGGGACGGCCGGCGAGCACGATGCCGTGACCGCCGTGGTCCTCGACCCACTTAAGGGCCTCCTCGCCCATGGTCTGGATGTCCTCGTGGAAACGCGCATCGGCCTCAAAGGCAGCGTTGACGGCGGCATCGACCTCGGAGCGCGTGATCTTGGGTCCACGCACGCGACCGCGACCGGCTTGCGCATCGGCCACACGGTCGACGGCGAGCACCTGGTACAGACGGCGCTTGAGCTCGGTCTTGTCGTGATAGGGCACAAACGGATACAGGAACTCGATGTTCTGCTCGCGGATCTCGTCGATGTTGAGTGCCAACGCCGTGGGGTAGCTCATGACGATGGGGCAGTTATAGCAGTTGCCAGCCGTCGGATCCTCCTTGCGCTCCCAGCGCACGCACGGCATCCAGATGAAGTCGACATCGCGGTCGATAAGGTTCATCACGTGGCCGTGGCTCATCTTGGCCGGATAGCACACGCTCTCGGACGGCATGGACTCGATGCCCGCCTGGTAGGTCTTCTTGCTCGACTGGTCGGACAGCTGCACGCTAAAGCCCAGGCGCGTAAAGAACGCATGCCAGAAGGGGTAGTTCTCGTACATGTTGAGCGCGCGCGGGATGCCGACGGTACCGCGCGGGGCCTCGTCGGGGCTCAGCACCTCGCGGTTAAAGAGCAGCTCGTTTTTCTTTTTGAAGAGGTTGGGTGCCTCGGTCTTTTGCTTTTTGTGGCCGGCACCCTTCTCGCAGCGGTTGCCGGTAATGAAGCGCCTGCCGCCGCCAAAGTCGTTGACGGTGAGCTGGCAGTTGTTGGAGCAACGGCCGCAGCGGACATGCTTTTGCGTCACGGTGAGGTGCGCGATGTCCTCGGCAGAAAGAATGGTCGAGGTGCCGTCGGCGCCGGCGCGATCGCGGGCGAGCAGGGCCGCACCGTAGGCGCCCATGCAGCCGGCGATGTCGGGACGCACGGCATGAACGCCGGTGAGCTGCTCAAACGCGCGCAGCGTAGCATCGGACATAAAGGTGCCGCCCTGGACGATCACCTGGCTGCCGATCTCCTTGGGGTCGCGCAGCTTAATGACCTTGAACAGGGCATTCTTGATGACGGAATAGGACAGGCCGGCCGCGATGTCGCCCACCGTGGCGCCTTCCTTTTGCGCCTGCTTGACGCGCGAGTTCATAAAGACCGTGCAGCGGCTGCCCAGATCGACGGGGGCCTTGGCATGGATGGCGGCATCGGCAAACGCGCGCACGTCCATGTTCATAGACACGGCGAAACTCTCGATAAAGCTGCCACAGCCCGACGAGCAGGCCTCGTTGAGCATGATATGCTCGATGACGCCGTCCTTGACGCGCAGGCACTTCATATCCTGGCCGCCGATGTCCAGGATGAACTCGACGCCGGGCAGGAATGCCTTGGCGCCGCGCAGGTGCGCAACGGTCTCGATCTCGCCGGAGTCGGCCTTGAGGGCCTCGATGAGCAGCGCCTCGCCGTAGCCCGTGGTGGTCACGTGGCCGATGGTGCAGCCTGCGGGAATGTGGTTGTAGAAATCGGCCATGATGACCTTGGCCGTGCCCAGGATGTCACCGTTGTTGTTGCCATACCAGGTGTGTAGCAGCTGGCCGTCCTCGCCTACGAGCGCGGCCTTCATGGTGGTGGAGCCGGCGTCGATGCCGATGAACACGCGGCCGGTGTAGCCGTCGAGCTTGCCCTTGGGGACGACCTCGGCGTCGTGGCGGGTCTTGAACTCGGCAAAGTCCTCGTCGGTGGCAAAGAGCGGGTCCAGGCGCTCGACCTCAGCACCCTGCGTGTCGCCCAAGCTGTCGATAGCCTCGATGAGCTGCGGGAACGTGCTGAGCTTGTTGGACTCGTGCGCCATGGCAGCGCCGCTCGCCACAAACAGGTGAGCGTTTTGGGGCACGATACGGTGCTCCTCGTCCAGGTTGAGCGTGAGATAGAAGCGATGACGCAGCTCGGAGAGGTACTGCAACGGGCCGCCCAGAAAGGCGACGTTGCCGCGGATGGGACGGCCGCACGCCAGGCCCGAGATGGTCTGGGTCACGACGGCTTGGAAGATGGAAGCGGCAACATCCTCGGGGCGAGCGCCCTCGTTGAGCAGCGGCTGCACGTCAGTCTTGGCAAAAACGCCGCAGCGGCTGGCAATGGGATAGATGGTGGTGGCGTTGGCCGCGAGTTCGTTAAGGCCGCTGGCATCGGTGTGCAGCAGGGTTGCCATCTGATCGATGAACGCGCCCGTGCCGCCGGCGCAGGTGCCGTTCATGCGCTGCTCGATGCCGTTGTCGAAGTAGATGATCTTGGCGTCCTCGCCACCCAGCTCGATGGCGACGTCGGTGGCCGGGATGAGGGTCTCGACGGCACGCTTGCTGGCGATGACCTCCTGGACAAACTCCAGGTCGAGCCACTGGGACAGCAGCAGGCCGCCCGAGCCGGTAATGGCGCAGGTCATCTGAGCCGTCGGCAGCACGGTCGCGGCGCCTTCGAACAAGTCGCGGGCACAGGCGCGGACATCGGTGTGATGGCGCTGGTACTTGGCGTAGACGATCTGATTGTCGTCGTTGAGCACGGCAAGCTTGACGGTGGTGGAGCCCACGTCGATGCCCAGGTGCAGGTTGCCACGAACGTTCTCGGGGTTGAAGATCGCGCCTTCGGGGGCGTGGGCGGCGGCTACGGGCTCAGCGGCGGTGGCGGGCTCGCTAGTGACGGGCGTCTCCCCTGCCGCGTTCTTGGCATCGGCAACCGCCTCAGCGACTTTCTCGGCAGCGGCAGTCGCGGCCTTCTGCGCGGCGTCTACCACGGCGGGCGCGGCCTCGCGTGCGGCAGCGACCATACGATCCTTAATGCCCTCGACGAGTTTGCTCATTGTCTCTCCTCTTAGTTGTTGGACTCGACGGTTGCGGCGGTGTCGGCCGCGTCCTCGAGCTGCAAGTTCAATAGCTTCATGCCGTATTCCGGCACGTTGATATCGATGGGTTGGCCATACAGGTCGCCAGGGCGCACAAAAGCGAGCACCGTCATAATGCGTGCCATGGCCTCGGGCGATTCGGTGAGCCCGCGCTCAAACCAGCGCTGAATCATGCCGACCTCGGCACTCACGACGTAGGTGACGTAGTAGTCAAAGAACGTGCCCAGCGCCAGGCCCAAAATGCCCGTCTGCGCACGCGGCACCACAGCCTCACGCGCGGTGTCGATGATCCTTTTAATGAAGGCCTGGTCGCCACCCGGACCCAGCAGCGCGCCGATTAAGTCGCGGTTGGCCGCAAGATAACGCAGCAGCTCAACCGAACCGGGCGCCGGCTCGAGCTCATCGATGTTGTGATAGAGATCAGGTAGCTGAGCTGCGGTGATGAGCTCAATGCGCTCACGAATCTCGGCCAGCAAGCCGTCCTCGATTTGATTGATAAAGTCGGGGATATCGCGGTAGTGCGAATAGAACGTGCGGCGCGTAAGGCCGGCGCGCTCGGTGAGCGACGCGACATTAATGCGCGAAAGGTCGCCGCTTTCGGCAAGCTCGCTGGCAAGCGCCTGGCGAAGGGCACGCTGCGAGCGAAGGGACCGGCGATCGCATTTCTCGAGCTGGGACAAGCGTCCTCCTTGTTACTCAGCCTGTGCGCTATTGCACAGTGCGAGCATTATTGCACACCGTGTGCATCAACACGTAAAGGCAATATTTGGAATGTGACGAAGGGGCAATCCCTTTGTCACATTATTCGATGACGGTGCGGGAGTTTTGCTTGCGCATGGTGGTGAGCATGTGTTTGGGGACGGCATGGGCCATGCAGCTGCCGATGGTCGCGCTCGCGGCGGCCTTGGCCGCATCACTGCCATTCTTGGTGGCATAGCTGTGGCGGAAACGCTTGAGCATGGCGATGTCGTTGCCGCCGTCTCCATAGACCGCGACCTCGTCCTCGGCAATACCGTAGTAGCCCGCCAGCCAGGCCACGCTCTCGCCCTTGTTGCATGCCACGTCCGTGATCTCGAACATCACCGGATCGAACGGCGCGTTGACCACACGGTCCGAGCGCTCGGCAAGATAGGCCTTAAGGTCGCGCTCCAGCTCGGGCGAGGTCACGCGACAATTGATCTTGCATACATCGTGGCGCAGGATGTCACCGATCGACTGGTCGAAATACTGCTCCTCGTGATAGCCGCCACGCGCACGCATGCCACGCATCACGATACGCTTGATGGGGCTGTCCTTTTTAAAGCCCGCCTGGTGCATCTCGAACGAACCGCTCGAAAACATGCCATCGGGCGTGGAGCAATCAAAGCAAATGCCCGGGAACGCCTTGAGCAGCTCCTCGGTAACCTGCGGGTCGATGGTCCAGGTTTTGAGCACCTCGCCATGGCTGTCGCGCACGATGGAGCCATTGGAGCAGCAGGCGTCAAGCGCCAGGCCCGTAAAGCCATGCTCGCCGATCGGCAACGTCGAGCGCCCGGTCGCGGGAACCACATGCAGGCCAGCCTCGGTCAGCTCGCGAATGGCACGGCGGATAGTCCCGTCCGCCTCGTGCAGGGCGTTCAGCAGCGTTCCGTCTAAGTCACTCGCAAACATCTTGATCATGGGCATGCCTCTCCTTCGTCTGCACGATATTGTAGACGAAGGAGAGGCACGCCCAAACAATGCCGTCCCGGCGCGGCGTACCACCGCCTTCACAAATTCACGGTGCCCCAGCGCGTTAAGGCAATCGCCACAAGCGACTTTTCAGCCGATAAAACAGCGCCGTCGTCAACGTCAGCACCGCCAGCATACCTGCGAACACAATCGCCGGTGTCCATCGATCATATGCAACCCCGTACGTCAATTGGCCGATAGGTATTGCGCAGGAAAGGACCATGTAAACGACCGAAAGCACTTTTCCGCAGAGCTCAGTCGGCGCTGCCCGCTGAACAAACGCGATGATTTCAACCGACGCAATGCTCGCCCACACCATGACCCATGCCGAACCAACCACAAACACGGTGAGCATGCATGCATCTGCGCCGAACAGTAGCGTGACAATGATCGGTGCGACTCCAAAACAGATCATCGCAACATATCGACATATGCCATTGAAAGAAAAACGATGCGGCCAAATGCCGACCAAGCCACTGCCGGCAAGACCACCCAAGCCCATAGCCACCTCAACTATCCCAACGCAGGACGATTGCATGCCGAGATGCTTTGTAACAATAATGGGAGCGCCAATCGTTAGCCCAACCAACGCAAGGTTCAAAACTGCCGCAAGCAAAATCACAGCGACCAATAATGCATTTTGCAACAGATACCGAATCGACTCCCGAAAATCGTTTCGGCATGTCGTACGAGTCGCGCCGTCTCCCATCGTGTCAGATGAGGCATTTTGCTTGAGTACGACCCCAAACAAGAGAGCTGAAATCGCAAACGCCACCGACGCGGTTGTGCAAAGAGTATCGATGCCAAAGCACCCATAGACTGCCGTCCCGACCACAGGGCCCAAGATATTGCTCACCATGGTCACCTGCGAAACCAATGCAGTGGCCCGCTCAACCTTCTCTTCACCCGCCATACGCACCGTCTCAATTTGGAGCATTGGCTTTAGCAGCGATTGAACACCATATTGAACACAAAGTATCGCTACTACGACGACCGCAAGAGGCAACGAGCGCTTCATGGGGATAGACAGCAGCGATGCAGTCATCAGAGCAATGCCAAGGGCCACGAGGACCTCGCGATGTCTTCCCCTATCCGCCAAGATTCCGCCAACCGGAGTTGCGAGTACGCCGGGTATGAATGCCGTCGCCACGACGACGCCATATAACGTTGACGATCCACTGCAATCGAACAAGTAAAGTGGATACGCAAAGCACAGCGCCGACAGCATCGAATACGTGCACAGCTGCGCAACCAGAAGTTCCGCGAGCCTGATTGACCGCACTGTTTTTGATTTCAACGAGACGCCGACGTCTCTCAGCCCAGCCATAAGTTCGCTCCCTATACATACCGGAAGTATGTATTTATTGACTTGAAAAGGGCAGCCTGGGCCGCCCTCTCAGATCTATTACATACCGTTGGTATCTATATTACCACCCGGCACGGTCCCATACGTCCCAAATCTGCGCCGTTGTCTGAAGCACTTCTTCCCCCAAATCGAGTCCCACCGCGGCGGCCATCTGCGCCAAACAATGAGCACGAGCGAGCATTCGATCCTTGGGCTCAAGCGGACGAAACAGTGGCAACAGCCAGAGATTCGCCAGCAACGACACGGCCTCTGCCGCTTCGCGCGGGCATTCGCACGCAATGGAGCCGTCGGCGATGCCCTCCTCGATCATTGGCAAGAGACAGCCATCGGCCGACTCGTCAAACGAACCCTGGTACTGCATCGCCAGTAGACGCGAGCTTTTTACCGGATCTGCCGCAGGATGTATGCGTGCCCATAGTTCAATTTGCGGAACGACGGACTCGGGAGCGTAAAGCCTTTTTAGCTTTTGGGCGCCGGTCATATTACCGACGCCAAGCATCGAGCGACGGTGCTCAACAATCGGAGTCATCGCCCGATCAAACGCGGCGTTGAAAATCTCTTCTTTGCTCTTGAAGTGATGATAGACAGCGCCCTTGGTCATGCCATCGAGACGGTCAACGATATCTTGAATGCTCGTCCCCTCATAACCCTGTGCACAGAATAGCTCCAGTGCCGCGTCGAGAATCTTCGCGACCGTCTCCTCGGGATATTTATTGCGACCCATAATCCGTCCATCCGCAACACAAGCCTTATGCCTCACTGCAGTATTTTAACGTTGCAGATGACAGACGGTCGGCCCTACACCGCGGCGGGGCCGTGTTCGCCGGTACGAATGCGGATAACCTCCTCGACCGGCTCGACCCAAATCTTGCCGTCTCCAACGGCACCGGTGCGGGCGGCGTTGCAGATGATGTCAACGATGCCGTCGACGTGCTCATCGGCGCAGATAAGGGTGAACTGCACCTTAGGGATCGTGTTGACAAGCAACTCGTTGCCGCGCACGTATTCCTTCCAGCCATGCTGCGCGCCGCATCCCTGCACCTGGTTGATAGTCATACCGCGAACATCAGCAGCAAACAGCGCGTCTTTAAGAACCTCGAGCTTCTCAGCACGAACGATCGCCGTAATTTTCTTCATAGTAAATTCCTCTCTTCAATAAAAGAAATGAATTGTCCTTCACATGGCACGGGTTTTCCAGGTGCCGCAAACCAATCTCAGAGATCAATAAGTTCAACTGACTGGTCTTAGCAGGTTTCCCAAGTGCCGCAGATTGCCGTGAAAGAGGAGCGAAGCGTACTTAAGTACGTGAGCGACGATTGAACGGCAAGGTGCGGTGCTTGGGGAAGCTGCTAATCGAGTCCGGAGAAAGAAGGATACGCGCTCTCGCCGTGTTGACTCGCATCCAAGCCCAGCGCCTCGTCGGCCTCGTCCACGCGCAGACTGCCGTGGAACAGCGCCTTGACCACCGCGGCGATTGCCAAGTCGAGCACCAGCACAATAGCGACCGTCACCACAATGCCCAGGACCTGCGAAATGAGCAGCGACACGTCGCCCGTGTAGAACAGGCCACCCTTACCGGTCCACGAGAGCTCCGGCACGCAGAACAGGCCCGTGAGCACGCCGCCCAAAATGCCGCCGATGCCGTGGCAACCGAACGCGTCGAGCGCGTCGTCGTAGCCACACTTGGTCTTAAGATGGCTGATGGCGAGGTAGCAGACGGGAGACACGATCAAGCCCATGACCAGCGCCGCCCACGGCTCGACAAAGCCCGCGCCCGGCGTGACCACCACAAGACCCGCGACCAAACCGGTGCTGGCACCCACCAGCGTGGGGCGACCGGTATGCACGCGCTCGACGGCAAGCCACGAAACCATGCCCGCCGCGCTGGCCGTCACGGTGTTGAGAATGGCAAGCGCAGCCACGGCGTCGGCCTTAAACTCGCTGCCGCCGTTAAAACCAAACCAGCCAAACCAAAGCAGACCGGCGCCCAGCGCCACAAACGGCACGTTATGCGGACGGTAGCTCACCATGCCAAAGCCGCGACGACGGCCGAGTATTAAGCAGAGAATCAGGCCCGTCAGACCGGACGAAATGTGCACCACGTCGCCGCCAGCAAAGTCGAGTGCGCCGATGATGTCGCCGATAAAGGAACCATCGCCGCCCCAAACCATGTGGGCGAGCGGCGCATAGACCACGAGCAGCCAAATGCCCAGGAAGGCCGTCATGGCACCAAACTTAACGCGGCCGGCCAGGCTGCCCGTGACGATAGCTGCCGTGATCATGGCAAACGCCATCTGAAAGGCGATGTTGATGATCTGAGGGTAGACGGCACCGTCCGTGGCATTGCCCTCGGCCGCCTGCAGCACCTGGTTGAACACCGGCAGGCACAGCAGCTGGTCAAGGCCTCCAATAAACGGGCTGGAACCGTCGCCGCCGTAGGCCAGCGACCAGCCGGCAACAATCCACAGCACACCAACCAGGCCAATGGTGCCAAAGCACATAAGCATGGTGTTGATGACATTTTTGCGCCTGGACAGGCCGCCATAGAAAAACGCCAGACCCGGTGTCATTAAAAACACGAGCATGGTGCAGATGAGCATAAACGTTGTCGATCCCGTATCGTACATTCGCTCCCCCTTGGTCGCATGGACGTTGTCGGCGCCCATAATGCGGCCGAGGGGCAACTGGTGTAGACCAGATACGGCGTTGTTAAACGCCGCGTTGTCGAATGGAAACGGTGCCGCAATCTTGGAAACGGCGCGGCAACGGGCGCGAAACGAACGGGAAACGTGCGAACGAGAAGGGCGCGCTTGGCCCCGCTCTGGCTAGCGCCGGAACAGCTCGCGGGCTCGGTCGCGGAGGTCGGTAGCTCGGATGACGCCCTCGTAGCGATTGATGCGCAGACGCGGGAAGGCGTTGAAGAAGCGTAGGTCGCGGCGGCTGAGTGACACGCTCGGCACCGGACGGCTCATGCGCTTGCCGGCAAGGCGACGACTGAGCGACGGACGCGGCATGCTCGGCGCGGCATCGGCCACGCGGCGGGCAGCGAGCGCCAGGCCGCGAGCACCATCCGAGATAAATGTCGGCATCGAAGCCTTCTCGCGCAGGGCATCGAGCGCCGCGTCGCCCAGCTCGGCCAGCCACGCGTTAACGGCGCGACCGCGGATATGCGTCTGCGCCACCGAATCGATCGCCGAATCGGGAATACGTTCGAGCATAGAGTCGGAGGCATCGGCAAGCGACTCATTGATGCGGTCGGCAAGGTCGGCGCGCACACGCTCCAGCTCATCGGACAGGCGGCGCCAGCTGGCCAACGAGCACACCGCATCGACCATCATCGCGACCGCGACGATAAAGGCGGACAGCCGCACAATCAGCACCGGCAGATGGCCAAGCAGCCCCAGCAATGCCGGCTCCACTAAACGGCAAATGCACAGCGCGCCCAAGCCAAACGCACAGGCCCAGTACAGGCAGATGCGTCCGTGCAGGTTAAACGGCAGGTGTGAGTAATCCCAAAAGCGCGCGCCTGTTGTTTTTTCCAATAGAAGGCCCACACTGTACTCGATTACGCTGCATACAAGCGCCGCGGCAACAAACTGGCTCGAGGCATCCGGAATCCCGCGCAGCAAAAGCCAGCAGGCTATGCCGCCCACACCATAGATAGGGCAACACGGCCCCAGCAAAAAGCCACTGTTGGCAAATCGTCCGTGATTGAGCATGGCGCAAACCGTCGACTCCCACGCCCAGCCGCAAAACCCGTAAAAGGCAAACGAGAGCACCAGCGCCGAGAGTGGACAGGCGGCAAGCGTCGCGCCGTCAAATGCCATGTCGATCGCGGTTCCCACCGTCTACCCTCTCCTCTTTTCGTTCGATTCGCTGCTCACGTCATCGTCCGCCTTGTCCTTGCGCCGCAGACGGCCGGCGACCGTCTCACGCAGAGCGCACCATTTATCTGCCAGGCATACAATCCAAGCCTCACGACACGTCGGCGGCACCGGCACCAGCGGAAACATATGGCGCGCGATGATATTCCGCTCGCGCGACGTCAGCTCAAAATCTTCCTCCGCACGCGCCAGGGCAAAAAACGGGTGACGAAAGCCATGCAGTCGATGGCTTGGGTCGGGATCGTGCCAGTCATAGAGAAAGTAATCGTGCAGCAGGGCCCCGCGCAGCAGCGAGGCGCGGTCGACCGAAATGCCCGCACGGCCCAAGCGCTCGGCAAATGACAGACTTGCCCGCGCCACCGAGGTCACATGCGCATACACCGTCACATCGCCATGCTGGATAAACTCGCGCGTCAGGTCCAGACGGCCCGCCTGTGCCAGTTGACGGGCAGCATGGTCTACTTCGCACGCGATTTTCTCGGCACGAACGGTATCGGACATGCGGCCTCCTTCCGGCGGGGCTCGGCGGCAAGCCACAGCCTGCACGCAATGAATAAAATCATCATGGAACTTATCAGTATGGCATCGGACAAAACGTTTTGCCCCACCAGTTGGCGAATTACCGCGCCGCCGTCACATATCAAACGCCAAAATGTGCGAGACTGTTTTGTGCAATTGTGCCGGCCGAGGGAGTGCCGGCGCACGATTCGCATGGAGTAACCCACAACGATGCTGCTTACGCAAACGACAACGCCCGAGGACGTCAAGGCTCTCGACCGCGCCGAGCTTCCACTGCTCTGCGGCGAGATCCGCCACGCCATCCTCGAAAGCTCCGCCGCCGTCGGCGGGCACGTTGCCCCCAACTTGGGCGTCGTTGAGCTTACGGTTGCGCTTCATCGCGTGTTTAACTCCCCCATCGACAAGATTGTCTTTGACGTTTCGCACCAGACCTACGCCCACAAGGCGGTGACTGGGCGCGCGTACACCTATATCGATCCGGAGCGTTATGGCGAGGCTTCTGGCTTTGCCAATCCCGACGAGTCCGAGCACGACCTGTTCGCCATGGGTCATACCTCCACATCGGTGAGCCTGGGCTGCGGCTTGGCACACGCCCGCGATTTGGCGGGCGACAGCTACAACGTCATTACCATCATTGGCGACGGTTCGCTTTCGGGCGGTCTGGCGTTTGAAGGCTTTAACAATGCCGCCGAGCTCGACAGCAACTTGATCATCGTCGTCAATGACAACGACCAGTCCATCGCCGAAAACCACGGTGGCCTGTATCGCAATCTGGCCGAGCTGCGCGCCAGCAACGGCACCTGCGAGCGCAACGTTTTCCGCGCCATGGGACTCGACTACCGCTATCTGGACGCCGGCAACGATGTGTTGGCCCTGGTCGACGCGTTGCAGGAGCTGCGCGATATCAATCATCCCATCGTGCTGCACGTCTCCACCGCCAAGGGTAAGGGCTTTGAGCCGGCCCAGAGCGACCCCGAGCGCTGGCACCACGTGGGTCCGTTTGACATGGCAACTGGGCGCAAGCTCTGCCCGGGTCACCCGAGCGAGCCCGCACCGCGCACCTATGCCGACATTACGGGCGAGGCGCTCAGCGCCGCCATTGAGCGCGATCCGCAGGTCGTGGGCATCACGGCCGCCACGCCCTACATCATGGGCTTTACACCCGAGCTTCGCGCCGCGGCAGGCAAGCAGTTTGTCGACGTGGGCATTGCCGAGGAACACGCCGTGACCTTTGCCACCGCGCTCGCCCGCTCGGGTGCCAAGCCAGTCTTTGGTGTGTACGGCACGTTTTTGCAGCGCGCCTACGACGAACTGTGGCACGACCTGTGCCTCAACGACGCCCCCGCAACCATCCTGGTATTTGGCGCGTCGATCTTTGGCACCACATCCGAGACGCACCTCTCGTTCTTTGATATTTCCATGCTGGGCGGTCTTCCCAACATGCACTACTTGGCGCCGGCCTGTATGGAGGAATATCTGTCCATGCTGAGCTGGTCGCTCGATCACCACGAGCATCCCGTGGCGATTCGCGTGCCGGGCATTGGCTTGGTAAGCCGCCCCGACTTGGCGCCTGCCGAGGACGCCGATTACGGCGCCGTTCATTACAACGTGGTGCGCCAGGGTCGCGACGTGGCCGTGCTCGCGCTTGGCGATTTCTTTGAGTTGGGCGAGCGCGTGGCAAACCGCTTGGCTGCCGAGTACGGCATCGAGGCCACGCTCGTCAACCCGCGCTATGCAACTGAGCTCGACCGTGAGTTCCTCGACAGCCTTGCCGCCGAGCATCGCGTTGTCGTCACCCTCGAGGACGGCATCTTGGACGGCGGCTGGGGCGAGCGCGTGGCATGTTATCTGGCATGCACGCCGTTGCGCACGCGCACCTTCGGCATTGCCAAGGGCTTCCCCGACCGCTACGACCCCAAAGAGTTGCTCGCTCAGAACGGCATGACGGTCGAGAACATGGCCGCCGAAGCCGTAAGGCTACTTAACGAGTAAAAAAACCTCCGCAAGGGAAGCACCCCTGCGGAGGTTTTTATTTTCGCGGCGCGATTATCTCAATCTGTAACATCTATGGCCCGAATTCCCGTCTAACTGTTACAAATCTAGACAAGACGTCTTTGCCCCTGTTGTTTGTCTCAATCTGTAACAGGTAGAACCCATTTCCTCGTCTACCTGTTACAGATTGAGACGAACCGCCAAAGTGCCCCCTTTGTGGTGGTTTGGAGTCAACTAGCGGTAGCTTCGCTTGAGGATTTCGACGACGTCGGGGACGGCCAGCGTCACGGGGTCGTGGCTGAACAGGACACCGTTGGTCGTCAGAGCGTTATGCGCAATGGCCGGCAGCTCTTCGGCCGTAACCCCCCATTCGCTCATGGCAAGGTCGGCCACATGGCAGGCCTCCATCAAACGGGCGAGCTCAACTACAAAATCGTGCGGATCGCTGGCGGTAGCATTGCCCATCAGGCGTGCCATGTCGATATAGCGCTCGGGTGCGGCGCCGTGATCGATCATCCACGTGTGATAAGCGCGGGCGATCATAATGAGGCCGGCGCCGTGCGGCAGGTCGTGATGGTGGGCGCTCATGCCGTGCTCAAGGCCATGCGAGCCCGTGGTGCCCGAGGCATCCATGGCATAGCCGCCGAGCGTGTTGGCAAACGCAAGACTCGAGCGCGCCTCCAGGTCATCGCCATCATTGACGCACGTAGGCAATGCCGCGGCAGCACGGCAAATGCCTTCGCGGCAAACCATGTCACCCATGGGCGTGTTGGTATTTGAGATGTAGCACTCAACGCAATGGAACAGGGCATCAAATCCCTGATAGGCGGTCAGACGTGCTGGAACGCTCACCATGAGCTCGGGGTCGACGACCGAAAGCACCGGAAACAGGCGCGGATCGCCCAGACGGAGCTTCTCGTCATTGTCCTCGCAGGACAGGACACCGCCCGCATCGACCTCGGAGCCGGTACCCGCCGTGGTGGTCACGCACACCAGCGGCAGCGGATCGTTAAGGATAGGCAAGCCGAGCGCGGTGCCGCCATTCACAAAGTCCCAGATGTCACCGGGACGCTCGTTGCCCTCGGCATCGGTATGCGGGTTGGCCGCCACCGCGCAGATGCCCTTGCTGCCGTCCATGACCGAACCTCCGCCGAGCGCCAGCACAAAGTCGCATCCACGGGTGTGCGCCATCCAGCCGCCTGCGTTGACGGTCTCGCGCAGCGGATTGGGCTCAATACGATCGAACAGCTCATGCGCCACGCCGGCGCGATCGAGCTCGGCCTCCAAACGTCCCAGATATCCAAAACGCTTGACCGAGTTGCCGCCGGTGGTAACGATGAGAGCCTTGGTGCCGGGCAGTTTCTGTGCGCCCAACTCGCCTAACTTGCCCGCGCCAAACAACACCTTGGTCGGCGCGAAAAACGAATAACCGTTCATACGCGATCTCCTTACTTATATATGTGTCGCGCTGCCGCCATTATAGCGACCACTACGAGCGATCATGCCGTCTGCAAAACGCTTTCTCAGCTGCAATAACCAACGTTTGCCCAGATAAAACCTGCCAAAATAAACCTGTCCCTTTTTGGTAGGTAGAATAACCCATAAGGTAAGTATGTTTCTGAGTTATTTCGTGTTGACCCGTCTGAGCGCAATAGGGTATAACTCTACTCAACCGCTAGGGATTTTATTGAGAAAGGTGTTCTACCATGAGCAAGAACCTCTCCCAGCAGGTCGTTCTCGACCGCCGCGGCTTTGTCGCCGCCACCTTCGCAACCGTCGCCGGCCTTGGTCTTGCCGGCTGCTCCGACACCAGCGCCGAGGCCGACAAGGGTTCCGCCGCCGGCTCCTCCAAGAGCTCCGAAGATACCAAGGCTTCCACCACGCTCGACGCCAAGGCATTCGACAAGCTTGTCAACGACGGCCCCAAGGCCGATGACGACGCCATCGCCGCCAGCACCTGGGCGACGGCCGTCAAGGACGCCGGCGTCTTTAAGATCGGTGGCGTTCAGACCTCCACGCTCTTCTCCCTCCTCAACGAGAAAGACGGTCAGACCCGCGGCTTCGACGCCGGTATCGCGCAGCTTCTGTCCAACTACATCCTGGGCGAGAACAAGGTTGAGATCACCCAGGTGACCTCGGACACGCGCGAGTCCGTCCTGCAGAACGGCCAGGTCGACGCTGTCTTTGCCACCTACACCATCACTGACGAGCGCAAGAAGCTCGTCTCCTTTGCCGGTCCCTACTACTACACCCAGCAGGCTATCCTGGTGCTCGCCGATAACGACGACATCAAGAGCGTCGACGACCTGGCCGACAAGAACGTCGCCGTCCAGTCCGGCTCCAACGGCCCCGCCATCCTGGAGGAGTTCGTCCCCAAGGCCAGCCAGCAGGAGTTCAAGACCGACGAGGAGGCCCGCCAGGCACTCCAGCAGGGCCGCGTTGACGCCTACGTCATCGACAACAACATGCAGCAGAGCGCCCTGGTCCGCGAGCCCGGCAAGTACAAAATCGCTGGCAAGCCCTTCGGCAGCAAGGAGCCCTATGGTATCGGCCTACCGCTCGATTCCGACGGCGTCGCCTTTGTCAACGACTTCCTTAAGAAGATCGAGGACGACGGCACCTGGACTGAGCTGTGGCAGATCTGCATCGGCGACCGCACGGGCGACACCAATGTTCCCGAACTGCCCGAGATCGGCGCCTAGGCAACGAGCCTGGTAACGGCCGCTACGAAACCATACGGAAACGCACGATTCGCTTTATTGCGCTAAACTGTTTCCTCACTGAGTTGTCGGGGCTTCCGTACACACGGGAGTCCCTTTCCTTACCGGCGGGAGGTCCGCATGAGTCTCTCCGAGCTCTGGTCGCTCTATGGCCAGAACTATATCGACGCGTTGCTAGCAACCTGGGGCATGACACTTGAGTCGTTTGTCATCGCCATGGTGCTGGCCGTCGCCGTCACCGTGATGCGCGTGTCGCCGCTCAAGCCGCTGCGCGTCTTTGGCGACCTGTATGTCCAGGTCTTCCGTAACATCCCCGGCATCGCGCTACTCATCATCGTCGTCTATGCGCTGCCGCCGCTCAAGGTCGTCCTACCCTACCGCACCTGCGTTATCGTCGCCACGGTCCTTTTGGGCTCGGCCTTTGGCTCCGAGAACTTTATGAGCGGCATCAACACCGTCGGCGTCGGCCAGGTGGAAGCCGCCCGCTCGCTGGGCATGAGCTTCAGCCGTATCCTCGCCAAGATCGTGATTCCGCAGGCGCTGCGCTCGAGCGTGCTGCCCATGACCAACCTCTTTATCGCCGTCATGCTCACCACCGCACTCGGCAGCCAGGTGCCGCTTAAACCGCAGGAGCTCACCGGCGTGGTGAGCTACATCAACACGCGCTCGCTCGGCGGCGTCGCCGCGTTCTTTATCTCGGCGCTCGGCTACCTGGGCACGGCCTTTGTGGTGAGCCACATTGGCAACTATATCGATAAGAAGGTGAGGATCCTCCGATGAGCAAGCACTCCACCTCCGCGCTCACCATGCGCGATGCGCTCTACGAGGCTCCCGGCCCCAAGATGCGCGCCAAGATTCGCATCGGCACCGCCATCTCGCTTGTTGCCGTCGCCGTGCTCGTCGCCCTCGTGTTGCAGCGCTTTTATGTGACCGGTCAGCTTTCGGTCCACTATTGGTACTTCTTTACGCACCTCACTACCTGGAAGTTCCTGCTTGCTGGCTTTGAGGGCACCGTTAAAGTCGCACTCACCGCTGGCGCCATCGCGCTGGTGTTGGGCTTAGCCCTTATGCTCGGCCGTACCAGCGACATCAAGCCACTGCAGCTGGTCTGCCGCGTGCTCACCGATTTCTTCCGTGGCGTGCCGAGCCTGCTGTTCATCTACTTCTTCTTTTTGGTGCTGCCCCAGTACAAGATCGCGCTGCCGTCGTTTTGGATGCTCACGCTTCCCGTCGCGCTCGCCGCAGCCGGCGTACTGGCCGAGATCTTCCGCGCCGGCGTCAACGCCGTGCCGCGCGGCCAGGTCGAGGCCGCCCAGGCGCTCGGTCTCTCCAAGGCTAAAATCACCTTTAAAATCGTGTTGCCGCAGGCTATTCGATTTATCATTCCGTCGTTGATTTCGCAGCTCGTGGTCGTAGTCAAAGACACCACCGTCGCCTATGTGGTGAGCTACCCCGACCTCATGCAAAATGCCCGCGTGCTCATTACCAACTACGACGCGCTCGTGTCGGTCTACCTGGTGATCGCGGTCATCTACATCCTCATCAACGTCGCGATCAACAAGGCCGCTGTCTATGTTTCGCACAAGACCGGTGCGACCATCATCCGCTAACGCTTTACCATTTCGAGTCATAAGGAGCCGAGCACCATGGCACAGAGCACCTCTTCCACCGGCAATCAGCCGCTGATCGAGCTCAGACACGTCGATAAGCACTATGGCGATCTACACGTCCTCAACGACATCAATCTCTCGGTCGACCGCGGCGAGGTCGTCGTTGTGATAGGGCCCTCGGGCTCGGGCAAGTCGACTATGTGCCGCACCATCAACCGCTTGGAAACCATCGACTCGGGCGAGATCCTCATCGAGGGCGAGCCCCTGCCGCAGGAAGGCAAGGACCTTGCCCGCATGCGTGCCGAGCTGGGCATGGTGTTTCAGCAGTTCAACCTGTTCGCACATATGACGGTGCTGCAGAACGTCATGCTGGGGCCGGTCGACGTGCTGGGCGTGTCCAAGGAGGAGGCTCGTGAGCGCGCCATGGACCTGCTGAGCCGCGTGGGCGTGGCCGAGCAGGCCGACAAGGTGCCCGCACAGCTTTCGGGCGGCCAGCAGCAGCGCGTGGCCATCGCCCGTTCACTCGCCATGCAGCCCAAGGCCATGCTCTTTGACGAGCCCACAAGTGCCCTCGACCCCGAGATGATCAACGAGGTGCTCGAGGTCATGGTCCGTCTGGCCCAGCAGGGCATGACGATGATCGTCATTACGCACGAGATGAACTTCGCCCGCCGTGTAGCCGACCGCGTCGTCTTTATGGCAGACGGCCAGATCGTGGAAACCGGCACGCCCGACGAGTTCTTCGACCATCCCCAAACCAAGCGCGCCCAGGACTTCCTCAACTCCATCAAGGGCCACTAACCCAATTGCCATTGTCGCTCGCCATGACCATCAAAACTCGAAAGTTACACCTATGATCGGAACCCGAACCTCATCATCCTTCACCCCACACGTCGACGTCGATCCCGCCGACCGCCCGCTTATCCTAGTCGCACCACGCTGGGAAGAAGCGAAACCCTATTTGAGCGAGACGCTCTCCCCCAACGAGGAAATCGCAAGCGTCTTTGTCGACGCCATTCTTGCCGCCGGTGGCCTGCCGCTGCAGATGTCTATTACCGAAGACGTCGATGTTATCCGTCATTATGTGGAAATCGCTGACGGTATCGCTATTCCCGGCGGCCCGGATGTCAACCCCAAGCGCTGGGGCGATGATCGACCCTACGACCCCACCCTCTGCTGCGAAATCCGCGATAGCTTTGAGTTTAAGCTGGTCGGCGAGGTGCTCCGCGCCAAAAAGCCGCTCTTTACCACCTGCCGCGGCACGCAATTGCTCAATGTCGCCACTGGCGGCACCCTGTGCATGGACGTGCCAAGCCTGGGCGCTCGCGAGGGCCGCACGCAGTGGCGCCATACCCACGTGCTCAACGACCCCGTGCATCCCGTCGAGGTCGTGCCGGGCTCGCTGCTGGAGCGCGCGCTTGGCGGGCACAGGCTGATCCAGACCAACTCGGCACACCACTGCTGCGTCGATCGTCTGGGTAAAAGCACGCGCTTGGTCGCCAAGGCAACCGACGGCGTTCCCGAGTGCATCGAAGTCGAAGGCCAGCCTTTCTGCCTGGGCGTGCAATGGCACCCTGAGTATACGTGGAAGACGCTCGAAACCGACTTTAACCTGTGGAAGTCGTTTGTCGAGGCAGCGGCAAAGGTTAAGCAGGCCCGTTAGTTCACGGACAGCACAACACAAAAGGGCGCCTCGCCGACCACATGGTCCGGCGGGGCGCCCTTTTACCTATATGTGGCCGGGGGCACACAGCCCAAGGCTCGCAACCTCTTACTCAGCCGTCTCGCGCAGGGCCGACATCGTAGCCGCATATTGCTGCTGCAACGCATGCATCCCCTCGCGAGCGCCGTCAACGGCATCGGCGCCGCGCAGCGCCTCGGTCACCACGACCGCCGGCTCGTACAGATTATCGAATCCCAGGTTCTGGCTCACGCCCTTGAGCGTGTGCGCTGCCATAAACGCACCTTCGGCGTCTCCCGCCGCCATGGCAGCCTCCAGCTTGTCCATGCTCTCGTCATCCAAAAACTTGAGGGCAAAGCGGGCAAGCATTTCCTCGCCCATCAGCCGAGCGTACGCGTCATCATAATTGGCGCCGATCTTCTCATACGCCTCACGCATGGAAATCATGGATTAAAAACTCCTTTGGTCAAACTAAATCGTAGGAAACGCGACGACGTCAGCGGGGCGTGCCAACGTCTTGGCAATTTGATCTTGCACCTCGAGCAGGCAACCGAGCAGCAGCGGGTTAAAGGTACCGCACTTACCGTCCAAGATCATCTGGATCGCCTCCTCGTGCGGAATAGCGTCCTTGTACACGCGCACGCTCGTCAAGGCATCGTACACGTCGGCCACCGAAACCACCTGTGCGGCAATGGGAATCTCGTCGCCCTTAAGGCCATCGGGATAACCCTTGCCGTCCCAGCGCTCGTGGTGCCAACGCGCAATCTGGTACGCATATTCCATAAGCGCATTGCCGGCGTGATGGCTACCCAGCTCAAGCAGCATGTCGGCGCCGATCGTGGTATGCGTCTTCATAATCTCGAACTCCTCGGGCGTAAGGCGTCCGGGCTTGTTGAGAATCGCATCGTCAATCGACATCTTGCCGATATCGTGCAACGCCGAAGCCAGGGCGATCGTGGAGCATTCCTCATTGTCGAGGGAGACGGTGTCGCCACGCTGGACCAGACAACCAAGCAGCAGCTCGGTCAGCTTCTCGATGTTCGTAACGTGTCTGCCGCTCTCGCCGTTGCGAAGCTCCATGACGCCGGCCATGATGTCGATGAGCATGCGACTGTTCTTGACGCGCTCGTTGTACTGCTGGGACAGTAGGTTCGTCAGGCGGCGCTGTTTGGCGTATAGGCGGATGGTGTTGCTTACACGGCGGCGCACGACACGGGAGTCAAACGGGCGGTTGATATAGTCCGAGGCGCCCAGCTCGTACGCGCGCAGAACCATATCATCGGAATCTTCGCTCGAAATCATGATTACAGGCAGATTGTCGATACCCGATCGGCGCGACAGATCGGCCAGCACCTCAAAGCCGCTTATGCCCGGCATGACAATATCCAGCAGCACGAGCGACAACTCATCGCCATAGCGGTCGACCATGTCGAGCGCCGTACGACCGTTATCGGCCTCGAGGATGCAATACTCGTCCTTGAGCATCTCGTTGAGAATGGCTCGGTTCATCTCGGAGTCATCGGCAATAAGCACCAAAGGCTTTTCGCTTTGGAGGGCCTCGATGGAATCGGCATCGGTCACGACCGTACCGGCTTTTGCCTTAGCGCGGCTCAGTAACTGGACAGCGCGGCCAACGCCCTCATCGACCGTCTCGCCATGAATGCGAACACCACCAACACATGCCGTCAAGCTCACGTACTCATGGCCCGGAATAACCGTGGCATGAACGGCATCGGATACCTGACGCAGGCGACGGGCGAAGTCATCGGAGGGAATATTGGGCATGACGGTCACAAACTTGTCGCAGCCATAGCGCACAAGCTCGTCAGTCGAACGAATTCCGCTGCGTATGGCTGTCGCCACAGCACCGAGTGCAAGGTCGCCGGCATGATGGCCACACGTATCGTTGAAGACCCTAAAATCATCAAGGTCGATTACCGCCACGCCGGCCTTCATGCGCGCGCTACGGAGCTTTTCCTCGTAATATCGGCGATTGCGCGCACTCGTCAGCACGTCGGTGTAAACAAGGTCCTCTTCTGCGGCCTCTTGCTCATCAATCGGACGCACCATCAGCAGGACGTGAGGCTCGCCCTCGACCTTTAGAGGGCGCAGGCGGGCGCGGTACTCAATACCATCATTGAGCAGCTGCTCCGACACCTCACCCGAATCTGCCAAGGCCTCAAGACTCGACTGACGCAGACAAGGGCAACGATCGCCGGCGAGCAGGCAGTTAGGCTCGCTCTTAATCTGATCGGCCGACAGCAAACGCACCACGGGGTAGGTCTTCGCGACGCGGGCGACCTCGGCGGCAGCCTCCTCGTCGGTTAGATTGACCTCGTGATTATTGAGCATATGGGGCCCTTTCGATAGTTTCGCATGGTAGCGGTGGGTTCCAAATGCTACAAGGGTAACACCTTGTCGATGCAGGTAAGTACATGAATGCTGCTACATTTTTATGAGTTGGCAGACGGCGCGATTGAAGCCGCAGACGTGAGGTTTTGAGCACATTTGTTAACACGGCCGAAACGTTTGCGGGTGAAGCCTGTTTTGTTTTTTCAGCTGCTAGAGCCCCAGGATGCCACGGACGGTCTGGGCAGCCGCTGCCGGGCGATCGCGCAGGCCGTTGTGCGCGCCGGGAACCATTACGAGTGGACAGTCCAAAAGCTCAGCCGCTATCCTCGTGCCCGCTTCGCGGGGCGTGCCAATCGAGAGCTCGCCCAGGAGCACGGCGGCCACCGTTTTCGACGCGCGAACGCTATCCCAATCGGGAACGCAGGTCATAGTAATCCCGTATTCGTTTGCCATGAAACTGCGGCCGTTGCGCAGGGCGTGCTTGGCTTCTGCCTCGGTTAACTTGGGGGCCTCAGGATCCGAATCGCCGATGGCGCCCAGGAAGGCCCGTAATGCCCTGGAGACCTTTCCCGCGGCGATCATCTCGAGCAAAACCGGGGCCGCGCCCAGGCCGGCACCCTCGTTTGTCACGGCGGGTTCATGCAGAATCGCACGCGAGATTATGGCAGGGTTTGCACGGAGGAGCTCCAGCGTCACAAGCGTACCGGCACTGTGCGCGAGCACGTTTGCCGGAGCGCCAATATGCTCGATAACGGCCTGCAGGTCGGCGGCCTGGGCGGCGAGGTCGTAGCGTCCGTCTGCAGCGTCGCCGCTCTCGCCGCAACCACGGCGGTCGTAGGCAATGACGCGGTAGTCACAGGCGAGCTCGCGGGCGATGGCGTCAAAAAAGACGCCGTCGACGCAGGCGCCGTGCACGCACACCAAGGCAGGAGCATCAGGCGACACATCCGGGCCGGCATATTCGCGACAGGCGATCGTGGTGCCCGCATTCTCGACCGTAAAATCCATACTGTGTTCCCATCGTCAATGCCCATCCAGTTGCACGTCAGTACGGTTGGATAGACCCGCATTGCCTTACGCCTTGTTAACAGATTAACTGTACCCGACCTGAGGCTTTTCATGGCACGGCATAATAAGCGACGTGAAAAAACGAAACTTGTAAAGCAAGAGCCCGCACCTTGCTTCGGAGCCGATGCTATGCTTAGGCACAATTGTCTTGAGGAGCATATGTCTATGTCTACGTTTTTGAATGCCAGCCCCATCTTTGGGCCCGTTCGCAGCCGTCGCCTTGGTCTCTCGCTCGGCGTCAACATGATGCCGGCCAGCGGCAAAATCTGCACGTTCGACTGCATCTACTGCGAGAACGGTCTCAACGCCGAGCGCCCCTGCCACGAGCCGTATAACACGGCTGCCGCGGTACTCGACGCGCTCGAGGCAAAGCTGCGCGAGATGGCAGCCGAGGGCGAGCTCCCCGATGTGATCACCTTCGCAGGCAACGGCGAGCCCACCGCCGCACCGGAGTTTCCACAGGCCATCGCCGGCGCTGTCGCGCTTCGCGATCAGCTGGCCCCAAACACCAAGATTGCCGTGCTCTCCAACGGCACGCGCGCCGACCGTCCCGAGGTGCACGACGCGCTCATGATGGTCGACGACAACATCCTCAAGCTCGATACCGTCGACCCGGCGTTTATCCAACTGCTCGACCAGCCCGTTGGCCCCTACGACGTCGAGCACCAGATCGAGACGTTCGCAAGCTTTGACGGTCACGTTATTATCCAGACGATCTTTTTGAGCGGCGAGTATCAGGGCGAGCTCATCGACAACACCGGCGAGGAGTACGTTGCCCCCTGGCTCGCGGCGCTTGAGCGCATTCGCCCGCAAGAAGCGACCATCTACACGGTGGCGCGCGAGACACCGGTCGCCGGCCTTGCTAAAGCGGCGCCCGAGGTGCTCGACGCCATTGCCGCGCGCGTCCAAGCCCTCGGCATTCCCTGCCAGGTGAGTTACTAGCAAAACCACGCAGCAGCTAGTGCCGCCATCCCGCCCCATCAGTTGCGGTGATATAGTTCCTATTTGTGCTGTTAAAC
>USHZ01000004.1 GCA_900554595.1 uncultured Collinsella sp.
ATGGTGCTGCTGTCCAGGTGCTCGTCGGTATCGAACATGGTGTAGGCGTTCTCGCCAGCGGACTCGTTGGTCATACGCTGCACGTTGGCGTTGTCCTTGGCGAGAATGGCCGTGATCTGGCCGATCATGTTGGGCACGTTGGCGTGCAGGCAGGCGATGCGGCTCGCGGCGCGCGCCTTGCCCATGCTGCAGGCGGGGTAGTTGACGCTGTGCGCGATGTTGCCGTTTTCCAGGTAATCCTTGAGCTCGCTGATGGCCATGTCGGCGCAGTTGGCCTCGGCCTCGCCGGTGCCGGCGCCCGAGTGCGTGGTGATAAACGTGTTGGGCATCTTGACGGTCTTGGGCGTGGCAAAGTCGCAGCTAAACCAGCTCAGCTTGCCCTTGCGCAGGGCAGCGTCGACGGCGTCCTCGTCAATGATGGTTTCGCGCGCGTAGTTGATGAGCACGGCGCCCGGGGCCAGCAGGTTAATCTGCTCGGTGCTGATCATGCCGATGGTGTCGGCCTTGCTGGGCACGTGCACGGTGAGGTAGTCGCAGCCGCGGCACAGATCCTCGAGCGTGCCCACGCGCTGCACCTCGCGGCTCAGCACCCACGCGTGCTCGACGGAAATGAACGGATCATAGCCGTAGACGTCCATGCCCAGGTCGACGCAGGCGTTGGCGACCTTGGAGCCCACGTTGCCCAGGCCGATGACGCCGACGCGCTTGCCCTTGAGCTCGCGGCCCACAAAGGCCTTCTTGGCTTTTTCGGCATCGACCTGAATCTCGGGGTCGTCGGCGTTGTCACGCACCCAGTTCATCGATTGCACCACGCCGCGGCTCGAGAGCACCAGCATGCCCAGGACGAGCTCCTTGACGGCGTTGCTGTTGGCGCCAGGGGAGTTAAAGACGACGACGCCCTTCTTGGCGTACTCCTCGACGGGGATGTTGTTGACGCCGGCGCCGCAGCGGGCGATGGCGCGGATGCCCTCGGGCAGCTCGTAGCCGTGCAGGTCGGTGGAGCGCATCAGGATGGCATCGGCCTCCTCGGCGGTGCCCACAAACTCGTAGCCCTCGCCAAACTCGACCTTGCCGTCCTTGGTGATATCGTCGATGGTTTTGATCTTGCGCATGAAAAACTCCTTAGCGGATTTGTTTATAACAAGTGGTCTGAGGTGGCTGGTCAGCCCGCGCGTTGCGGGCTAGTTAGATCGCGGACTCAAACTATGCTGCGCTTCGAAGTCCTTCATGTACGAGGCCAGTGCCTGCGCGTCTTCCATGGTTACGGCGTTGTAGACGCTGGCGCGCATGCCACCCACCAGGCGATGACCCTTGACGTTTTGAATCTGGTGCTCGGCCGCGCCTGCGACAAAGGCGGAGTCGAGCTCGGCATCGCCGGTACGGAACGTGACGTTGGCGATGGAGTGACTGTCTGTCTGCGCGGTGCCGTGGAATAGTTTGCTGTTCTCGAGCAGGTCGTAGAGCAGGTTGGCCTTGGCCCAGTTGCGCTCGGCCATGGCGGCAAGTCCGCCGGTCTGCTCAACCCAACGGAACACCTTGCCGCACACGTAGATACCAAAAGTGTTGGGCGTGTTGAGCATGGAGCCCTTGGCGGCCTGGGTCTTAAGGTCCAGGTACTGCGGCGTCTGCGCAAAGGCGGGACCATCGGCGATGAGGTCATCGCGCACGATAACCACAGTGACGCCCGCAGCGCCGGCGTTTTTCTGAGCGCCGGCGTAGATGAGTCCGTAGCGCTCGACGTCGAGCGGCTGCGACAAAAAGCAGCTCGAGACATCGGCGACCAGCGGCACGTCGCCGCAATCGGGCAGCTCGTGGAACATGGTGCCAAAGATGGTGTTGTTCTGGCAGATGTAAACGTAGTCGAGCCCGTCGCCCGCGGCCTCGGCGGCAATGCGCGCGTTGACGTCGGCCATGGTGGGTATGCGGTCGAAGTTGGTGTCCTCGGAGCTCGCGAGCAGCACGGCCTCACCGTACTTGGCGGCCTCCTTGTACGCCTTGTTGGCGAAGTTGCCGGTCACGACGTAGCCGGCGCGGCCGCGGCGCATGAGGTTCATCGGGATGCCCGCAAACTGCAGCGTGGCGCCGCCCTGCAAAAAAAGGACGTGGTAGTTGTCCGGGATGCTCAGCAGGCGACGCAGGGTTGCCTCGGCGTCGTCGATGATCTGCTGGTACATGCTAGATCGATGACTCATCTCGAGCACGGACATGCCGCAACCGCGGTAGTCCATCATCTCGTCGGCGATCTCGGCGAGCACGCTTGTGGGCAGTGCGGCCGGGCCAGCTGAGAAGTTGTGCACACGTGCCATCTTCTAGTTCCCCCTCGTAGTCGTTTGAACGTTCGGGATACTTTAGCATAGTGGAGCGCCAGGCGCGACCGCATCACAGCAAAACCCGAGTGTGCCGCTATGATTTACAGGATGGTTACATGGGGCAGGGGCCTTACTCCGCCGGCAGGTCCAGGTCTGCGAGCGACGGCATCAGGCTTTCCAGGCGTTTGATTTCTTCGTCGAACATGGCGTTGAGCTGTTCTTGTTTGACTTCGAGCTCGTTTTGCATGTCGACTTCGGCTGCGGTCGACTTGTCCGCAAAGGCGTCAAAGTCGCCTTTTTTTCGACCGAGAATCGACATGATGCGCTCGTCGATCGTATCCTTGCACAGCAGACGGTAGACCAGCACGTTGCGCGACTGCCCCATGCGGTACGCGCGCGAAATGGCCTGATTTTCGATCGAGGGCTTGTACTGTGGCTCGCACAGTACGACGACGCTCGCCGACTGAATATTAAGACCCGTGCCGCCCGACTGAATCTGCGCCACTAGGATAGAGCCTGCGGGCGCCGCGTCAAACGAGTCGATAATCTGTTGGCGTTTATTGAGTGGGGTAGAGCCGCTAATGGGGCCGTAGCACGCACTTCCAAACGCCGAGCGCACCACGTCGATGGTGTCGTGGAAGAACGAAAACACCAGGACCTTGCGGTTTTCGTCTTTGGCATCAGCGACAATCTCGCGCAGGCGTTTGAGCTTGGACGAGTCGTTGGGGTCTGGGGCATTCCACGACAGCCGTCTGATCTGCATCGGGTTTCGCATCCGCAGAGTCAGGTAGTACTGATGGAGCTCCGAAGATCCCATCTGGCACCATTCGCTGTTTTCGATAAGGTCGGGCAGCTCCGAGAGCACGTCCTCGCGCTTACGGCGGTAGTAAACCGGCGCCAGGGCATCTCTAAACTCCGCCGAACTAAATCTGCTGGCGTATTTGCCTGCTTCACGCGCGGCCTTTTTATTGAGGTGCGACACGAGCCCGATCATCTCGTCGACCTTGTTTTCGAGCGGCGTACCCGACATAAACAGAACGCGCTTGGCCTGCTTGCACAAGTTGAGCGTGTTGATGCTTCGCTTGGCGCTTGGGTTTTTAATGTAATGGGCCTCGTCGACTACGACCAAGTCGAGTTTCACTGACGGATCCAGCTCAATATAGCCTGTGCTTTCATAGTTGGTGACGCCCACATCCAGTCCGTCCAGCCATGTCCTTGCTTGGAGATCCTTTGCGGGCCCGTGGATTTTAATGCACGTAAGGTCGCTGTGCTTGCGCACCTCGCGTACCCAGTTTTCGAGAACACTAGCGGGGCAGACGACCAAAAACTTCTCGGCGCCCTTGTTTTTGAGTGCGGTCATCGCGGCGATGGCCTGGACCGTCTTGCCCAGTCCCATCTCGTCACCCAGCAGCACGTTGTTCTGATGCAGAATGTAACGAACGCCCCACGTTTGGTACGTACGGAGCTCGCAGTTAAGCCCCGTGGTATCAAACGTCGTCGTTTTAATTTGGTTGGCGAGCTTCTCGGGCAGGCCATAGCCATTGGAAGTCGAAGAAAACGCCTCGGGCATCAGCTTTTCGAGTAGGTTATACACGCAGATGGGATCGGCCCCGAAGAGTTTCCACACGGTCTTCTCGTCCGGCTCGGTTAGGCTCTGACTCGCATAGCCATTGACTTTCTCGAGCTCTGCGCCGTTTATAAGATCGTTGAGCTTTTCGTATGCGCCGTAAACCGTGTCGCGATCCTTGTAAAAGAGCCAGGTGTACGCATCGAGCGCCGGCAGAATCTGGCCTTGCAGCTCCGAAAGCTCTTCGGTAATGCGCGCGAGCGCAGCCTTGGCCTCGCTGAGCAGATCTTCGAGCTCAAAGTACTTATAGACTTCCTGGAGAAGTGCTGTGTCTTCTGGCTTTTTATTGTCGGGGGTCAGTTTTATCTTGCCGCTTTTGGCAAGCATGTCGACTTGCTGTTCGATAGAGGCAACGATTCTCTCGGCGGCACCATCGCTAATGCCGTTGACCCTGCTTAATTCCCGACGTTGGCCCCAGTTGTCCCTGGGCTGCCTTTCGCGCCCGCGCAATCTTCCGTACATAATCTTGCCGAGCGTTGTGTACCCGGCGTCTTTAAGGCATTTAACGTGAACGCCGGGAACTAGATCCTTAAGCATGTCTACCGATTGCTCCGAAACGTAGCGCTGGGCGTCGGCGTAGCGGACCTTGTCTACTTGTTTACGGATTTGGTTTTGGCTGCGCCTACGCTTTTCTTCCAGTTTGGTAATCGCGCGCTCGGGAATTTTGTCTTCGGCGCCATAGACCGCTGCTTCAATCTCGTTTCTGTTGGGCTTAGCGTCGGATGAGAAAAGGTTCTCGCCGGCGTCCTCGGCGATAACCCTTATGGCCCTTTGCTTGGTTTCCGGTCCAAGTGGGATGCTTGGGTCCATGCCGAGGATGCCGTTCGCCTGAAGACGGCCATCTTTTATAAACTTGCTATTGGAGTTGTCCGTAAATTGCACGAGGCGTCGATACGCCGCTTCCGTCGCCTGCTTATCAGTGGCATTCAGCAAAAGCCAGTGGAGCCTGCCACTGTTTTGGCCTACAAGGTCGCAGGCATTCGGAATGTCGTGGGCGTCACGTATTGCGGATTCGTAGAGTTCGGCAAGCAAGGCGGACTTATAGTAGCGGGCGGCTAAAAAGAGCGCGTCGCGCATATGGACACTCTTCGGTTTGGGTCGATAGAGCTCACGGATTGCGTCGGCGCATTCATTCGCCACGTGTACGAGTTCTTTAACGTGCTGGTCATCTTCTGCCAATTCGCCGCGACAGTAGAGGTCGTATGCCGTCTTGATCTTCTGATCTGCCAACTTCTTTTGCGTGCTCGCCGGTGTTTGAAGGTCGGCGATTTTAATCCGTCGAAGTTCCTTGTTCAGCGTGTCCGTTTTGGCTTGTGCGATCGCGTCCCTAAAACCATCGGGCCCGAATACCGTGGCCTTCGAAATAACCTCGATATCGCCCAGTAGCTCCTGGGCCTTCGAGACGACTGCTTTTGCTCCGCTGGGGCTAAACGGTCTTGCCATTACGGACTCCTGATGATGTGCGGACAAGTTGAGACGCGCGAGGCGCGCGGCGTGACCGCGCGACAGGTTCATTTTAATTGCCTTGGTGCCAAGGAAAATGAAAGGGCCTTCAAGCGTGCGCGATTGCCGTTCACCGATTAAAACTACCGCTCATCTGCATATGCACAGTTGATTTGTTGCACAACAAAATGTTGCTAAACAAAAAACACGCGCAAGTGGCGTATCAAGTAATCATTGGCATAGTTCTTCCTTATTTCCAATACGGCCAGTAGGTTGTTTGGGGAATCTTGGGGGTCGTTTCTGTATGAATAAAAATGCTACGAGCGCTGCAAATGATTCGATGGACGTAGTCGCGTACTACGAGTCACTTATTTTAGATGCGGTCGCGCAGGCCGATGCTCCGCTTCACGAAGCGTTGGTACGCTCGAGCGTGTATCGCACCATTAATGACTCATACGAGCGCGCGCTGGCCCAACTAGTTATACATGGCGAACTTTTGTATGCCAACGGCGAGTACAGCATGGCGCCTGATGCGGCCGTGGAGGCAGCGGGGCCGGTGCCTTCGGGTTTCGTCGAGCCCAACGCTGTCGAGCTTGAAGTCGTTGATACCGGAGATGTTGACGATGCTACTGTTGATGGCGAGGCCGCTGAGTCTGAAGCAATTGACAATGCCTTCGTTGATGACGAGGACACCGAGTCCGAAGAAGCTGTGCTTGAGGCTGCCGAAGGCGATGCGCTTGAGGTTGTCGAGGATACAGGCGAGCTAGAGGATTCCGAACACGTTCAGCCCGAAGCGGATGAAGTCGCAGAAATTGAATCCGTCGATGTGGATGTGCCGGAGCCGATGGACGCTCAGCCCGAGTTCGCGGAGCCTCCTGCCCCTGAGCCCCCTGCACCTATGGCTTGCGGTCCCATTTCGTTGCGTGCAGATTCGACCCTTGTGCAGTTGAAGGTTAATGAGCGCAGCTGGCCTATCCCCGTTGCCGTGGGTGTTTCGTATGACAAGAAGCCGGCCGATGGTCTGTCCCTCATGGGATACAAACTGCCGGCGGAGTCTGTGACGACCGCCGAACAGCCGGCTGAACAGCAAGAGCCAGTGCGAGCGAAGCAGCAGGAGCCCGTTCAGCCCGAACGTTCCGAGCTCACATTGTCTTCCGAGCCGCAGCAGCTGACCATTTCCTTCTCGGATGGCATCGAGGCCGCGAAGGCCGTTGCCGAGCCCGAAACAGAACCCGAGCCAGAGGCTGAGCCCGTTGAAGCCGCCGTCAACAAGCTCGAGCGCCCCAGGTACCTGAGCGGTTGGGATGACCCGCGCTGCGTGTTCGACAGCGAGACTCAAGTCGCCTTCCTCGACAGGCAGAATATTAATGATGTGTTCAGTCTCGTTCGCGAGCTGGGCAAGGCCGAGGACGCTGACGTGCGCGCTGCCTTTGAGACGCAGCTCCGCGCCTACGCTTTGCCGCTTTCCCCACAGTACCGCGCACAGGCGCCGAAGCTCGGCAAGCTCTCGGGCAACAAGAAGCTGGCGTTTGACGTCTTTGGCAATTTGCGTAGTATCGGGCTTGAATGCTGCGCGTATACGGATATTAAGGGCCCAGAAACCGAACTGTTCAGTACTATTTATTCAGGTGATGGCGAGCCTCTCTCGCTGTTGAATCTTTCGATTTCTCCGGCGTTGCAACGCAAATTAAAGAGCAAGTATCGCATTCACAATATGCCTGAGCTGCTTTCGTACAACTGGAGGGAGCTCCGAACAAAGGGTCTAACTTCGGGCGAGCTGCACTCGATTGTGTCTGCATTAAACAATTGGCCATCGGGAAAGCTGCAGCTTGGAAGAACCAAACAAGAAATTGAGCTTGCACGCCAGGCGGCGATAGGGGGCTGGTATCCATCGGTTAATATGTCACTCGAGCGTGCCGCGGCGGTTAACCGGCTCGCTGGCGAAGCTGTCCTGCGGCTGCATCAAGAGCGTTTGTCCATACATGAGCCCTCGTTCCGTCTGCTCTTTTGCGTTAGGGTGGCGGGCAAGCTCGCGATGGGCTATAGCGAAAAACACTCCGCTAATTCGGTGCTCGCTGAGCTTAAAAACGAGTACCCCGCCTTTAATGCGGCCGTAAAAACGTTCAAGCGCCTGAACTTTGAGCTTTCCCAGGATCAGGAGGATATTGATACAGCTAATACGCGGTCTACCTTCATAGATGCTAATGGTGCAGATAGCGTTATTGCATCGACTGATAAGGCCCAATCGGACGGGCGGTTGGTTGTCCAGTCCAAAGCCCGTGAGGGGGAATCCTCGCATGATTCCGAGATTCCGGCAGCGCGGGACTTTACGGTAACCCAGGCGCTTGCGCTGGCCCTTGACCAAGATACTGCAAAGTTCAACAGGTGGTTTGCGGACCTCGCTTACCAGGACCGCACCCTGATGGGCTATATGCTCATCGATGACAAGCCGGCTCGTTGGATTGACAACCTTGCTATCTCTGCTTGGAAAATCCGCGAGCGCTACGATGCCCTTATGGCGTCGCGCCCGACGTTCGACATTGATACATTCGGTTCGCTCTTTAAAAAGTACATGGTAACTGCTGGGGAGTTTTATGACCTGACGCACACCGCGCAGCCTTCCTATTTGTATATGAAGCGCGTGTATGGGCAGGGTGCTATCCCGCTTAAATACGCAGCGGTCGATAAGGACCTTGACCTGTCCGTATGCCGGGTGGTCCGCGCATACCTGGCAAGCAAGGGAATCAAAAATGCTGATGATGGGGTAGAGGAGAAGCCCGCGCCTGCAGAGCAGGCTGTCGCGTCGACGCCTGAGCCCAAGTCTGCTTCCGCGCCCGAATCCAAGCCCTCACCCGAACCCTCCGCTACCCCCGCCCCGGCCCCGGAACAGCCGGCAAAGTCCTTTGCCAGCAAGGTCGAAGACCTCACCGGCAAAGGCCCCATGTCCATCAATGCGTGGCTTGCATTGTTGCCCGCAGACGATGCCAACTTGTTGCGCTGGATCTTTAGCGATAAGCCGCTTATGGATTACCCGCACAAGCCCGCCGGTCTTGGCCCGCTTCGCCAGCGCCGTGCCGATTTGCTGCGCAACCGGCCGCACCTCGACGAGGACAAATTCGCCCCGTTGTACCAGCGTTATGACCTTACCGAGGACGCGTTCTGCAAGATCACGCAGGCATCCCCGATGACTTTTGGCTACCTGAAATCCGTTAAGGTATCGAACAAGTTTAGCCTGCGCCTTGCCGCCAACGACCGTACGTTGCCGCAGGAATGGCGCGAGAGGATAACGCAGCTCAATCGCAGACCTGTCGTCGATGCGCTTCGGACGCCCGCAAGCACCGAGGAGAGCAACGCCACTCAGCTCGAGCAGATCGCACGCAAAAAGATAGGCAACCTATCCACGCGCAGCGTCGCGCTGCGCGCCTTTGCCGAGTCTGGTGCCGTTAAGGAATACCACAACCTTAAAGATTTCCGTAACAGGTACCAGCTCTTTTTGGAAGAGAACAAGTGCGGCTATAAGATGACGCTCGCACTGCCCTCCGATGACATTCGATGCCTGAATGAGCTGCGCGGTACGCACATGTTCCTGGTGGCGCGCGCCAACAAGATCCGTGCCTACAAGGTCGACAGTCGCTTTACGTCCGAGCTGCGTCAGATCCTGACGCTCGCCGTGGGACGCAATATCGAGTGCGGCGCGGGTCTTATCATGCGCGAGAATCAGGAGCTGTGCGACCTGTACGACGTCCACGATGACGAGGAGCTCTACGAGATCATCCGATCGTTTGTGCGCCCGGGCTCCGTGCCCGGCTTGGAGATGGGCTCGACGCCGCTCATTCGCCTGGGCAAAACGGATCGCAAAAACCAAATGGTCGATGTACTGCGAGATGCGGGCACCGAGCTATCGCGCGAGGAGTTTGCCCAACGCTACGCGGAAAAGTACTGCATAGAAACGAAGACGGTTCGCAACAACTACCTGCGTGATATGAACGCATATCTGCGTAACGGCCGCTACTCGTATGTCGATAGCAACCTTACGGACGAGCAGCAGCAGTTCATTAAAGACATGCTGACCGAAGATTACGTCTCGTTGCCCTACGTCACGGCGAGCTTTGCCGCCAAGTTTGGCGCAGCGTCCGATCGACTCGTTAACGATCAGTCGCTGGCGCCCCTTGGCCTGGAAATCTCCAGGGATCTCATTGTCAAGGAAGACGTGGACCTGCGTCAGTCGTTTACGAACCTGCTTATGTCGCGCGACAGCTTTGCCTATGGTTCTCCGGGCTTTGGCGACGAGGTCATCAACCATCCGGAATTTAGGAATGCCATTACGCCGCTGCTGCGCAACTTTACCTTTATCGAGTGCAACCACGATTCGTTTATTTCGCTCAAGCGCCTGAGCGAGACAACGGGTGTCCGTCGTTTTGACCTGGGCAGCTACGCGTGTTCCCTGTTTGCGCGCACAGAGCCCGACGTGCCGTTTACGGTGACGAGCCTTCGTAAGCAGGGCTTTATGCACAAGCTCGATGCCGTGGTCGACGAGTGCGGTTTTGACAACTCGTTTTATGACTCAATCGTTCTGTACGGCCTGGCTCAAGAGCAAATAAAGCGCACGCGCTTTAGCGGCGTCTACATGTTCTGTCGCAAGGAGGGGACGTTCTCGTCGGGCGACGCGGTCGAATACGTCGTGAGGCAAAAGGGGCCTATCGAGGTGGGGGACCTGATCGATGCGTTCCAGGATGATTACGGCGTCGTAATAACCGCAGCCGATATTAACCGAGCGGTCCAGGACAAGAGTCTGTTCTACAACGAGGACCTTGACATGGTCATGCTCAGCAAAAGGATGAACGCAGAGTACCTGCGCGAGCTGTATATCAAAAACAACCAATAGGAGGAAACCAACATGGACCTGCTCGAGATGATCGACGACGGCGTCAACATTAAGCCGACCGGTGCCAACCACAAAATCGTGATCGACGGCAAACCCGAGATGTATCCCGTCTACAGCATTAAGCTCGAGTTCCTGCGCTATAACGTGCAAAATGACCGCATCGCCTCGTGGATCAGCCGCTACAAGGCCGAACATGGCGAGGGTGCGTTTAACGAGCTGGACGTCGCGGCCTGCAACGATATCATCGAGGGCTTTATCGTCGACAGCAATAAGGACGCCATCGAAAAGACGCAACGCAGCATTGCCCTGCGTTCGCAGGAGCGCCCCGGCGTGGTGCTGGCAGATGGTCTGATCGTCGACGGCAACCGCCGCTTTACCTGCCTGCGCCGTCTTGCTGCCAAAAATCCTAGCTTTGGCTGGTTTGAGGCTGTCATTTTGCCTGAGAGTCTGGGCAACGATTCCAAGAAGATCAAGATGCTGGAGCTTTCGATTCAGCATGGCGAGGAAGAGAAGGTCGGCTACGATCCCGTCGACCGCCTGGTGGGTATCTACAACGACATTATCAGCTCCAACTTGCTCTCGAAGGAGGAGTACGCCCAGTGCATTGGCGTTGAGCCCAAGGAGCTCGAGAAGGAGATCATTAAAGCTCGGTATATGAACGAGTTTTTGGAGTTCGCCAACGCCAAGGACCAGTTCCACCTGGCGCGCGAGCTCAAGGTCGCCGGCGTTATCAACGAACTGCAGGGCGTCCTTAAAAAGTGCAAGAGCGACGATCAGGAAGAGGACGTCAAGAACATCGTCTTTGCCAACATGATTACCGAGCCGCAGGGCGACATCGTGCGCTTTGTCCGTAAGATCAAGCCGATTTTGGAGGGCCCCGACGCGGATCGCTTTATCGAGCGCGAAAACGAGCTGGCCTTTGAGGTCGCCGAGCGCCTGAAGAACAAAGAGATCGTAACCTCGACCGACATCGCCGAGATCCGCGACGATGCCCAATTGTCGACGGCTTTTCGCGAGGTCATGGAGTCTGCCGAAAACACCACCAAGATGACGAAGGCCCTCAAGTCACCCTCGCTTTCGATCATTCGCGCCATCAAGGACCTCGACCAGGTGGAGGAGTCCACCTTTGGCTTGCTGCCTGCGGACGAGATCGCCAATATCGCCGCCGAGGTCGCCAAACTCGAGGCGAGGGTGCATATGATCAAGGACAAGATCTCGTACAGGATGGGCGGCGAGGAAGCCTAAATGAAACTCCGCCTCTCGTATAGCGACGGCATTTCCGTCGTGCCGCTCGACATGACGGTTGAGCAGCTGCGCCGCGAGCCGGTCTGGAAGATTCGGCTTTCGGCGTTGCGCCGCTATGCGCCGAGCTATCGAGAGGCGGACGTGCTCTTTTCGCTGGCGATTGACGATCCGGGCGCCAAGCGTATCGTCGAGCTGCTGCAGCAGGTGGCAAGCTTTGGCGTGGAGTGTCAGGTGGACCCAGACTTGTTACGAGGCCTTACGGCGCGCGAGGACTATCTGCGTGAGAAGGCGCGCGTGGGCCTGCTGATCAAGGCGCACGATGAGTCGGTGACCGATCGCTTTGATGAGTTCCGCCGCGCCGAGGATATCCTGATGCAGCGCCCGCTCAAGGACCGACAGCTGTGGGACGCGTTCTTTATGAGCGCCATGGGTCGCAGCGCCAACTTCTCCGTTCCCGGTTCGGGCAAGACGGCTTCGGTCCTGGGAACCTTTGCCTACCTGCACGAGCGCGACCTGGTCGACCGCATCATCGTGCTTTCGCCCAAGAACGCTTTTGGCTCGTGGCGCGACGAATGGGCAGCGTGCTTTGGAGCCGACCGCCCGCTGCGTTCACTGTGCTTTCACGACCCCGAATTTCGCGGTCGTTCCACGCGCGACAAGTACAGCACCCTGCTGTTCGACTACAAGCGCTACGACATGATCCTGCTCAACTACGAGTCGGTCGCGCTGGGGGAGGCGGCCGCGCGCATTGCGGCCGATCGCGCCCTGGTGGTGTTCGATGAGGTTCACAAGGTGAAGCGTGTGGGTGGCAAGCGCGCGGCAAGTGCGGTGCAGATTGCCGCGGCGGCGCCGTATTTTATCGCGCTTACCGGTACGCCGATTCCCAACTCGTTTGAGGACCTGTACAACCTACTTCATTGCCTGTGGCCGCGCGACTACAACTGGTTCTTTGGCATGAGCGCCAATGCCCTTAAGTCGACAAGCGAGGATGACGTTGAACATATCAACGAGTCCATCGCGCCGTTCTTTTGTCGTACGAACAAGCATCAGCTGGGCGTGCCCCAGGCCAACGAGGATCATCTGGTCGACGTGCCGGTGGAACGCTGGGAGCAGCAACTGTTCCAAAAGGTGCTTCGTACGCTTTCGGGCGAGCCGTTCGAGATGATTATTCGCCTACTACAACTCTCGTCCGACCCGCGCATGCTGGCCGAGGACCTGAGTGCCGGCGATTATGCCGACCTGTTTGACGGGGAGGTGCAGACAGGTGCGGGCAAAGCGCTGGAAGGCCTGCAGGTGGACGACCGGCCGACGGCTAAGATGACGGCCTGCCTGGATTTGGTCGAATCGCTGGTGGCCCAGGGCAAGTCGGTCATTGTGTGGTGCATCTTTAAGCGCAGCATTCGCAACGTGGTGCATGAGCTGCACGGGCGCGGCATTACGGCCCGTGCCATTACCGGTGGCACCGACATGCCCGCGCGCGCCCGCGTCATCGATTCGTTTAGGGCGGGGGAGACGAGCGTGCTTGTCACCAACCCGCACACACTGGCAGAGTCGGTCTCGCTCCATGGAGTGTGCCACGACGCCGTCTACTTTGAGTGCAGCTACAACCTGGTGCACTTGCTGCAGTCCAAGGATCGCATCCACCGCCTGGGCCTGTCGCAAGAGCAATACACGCAGTACCACTACCTGCGCGCCGTGTACGAGCGCCGCGACGGACCATGGTCGCTCGACCGCAACATTTACGAGCGGCTGCAGTACAAGGAGCGGGTCATGCTCGACTCGATCGACCGCGGCACGCTGGAGCCCGGCTATACCGACGAGCGCGATCTGGAGCTGGTGTTTAAGGGCCTGTTTGATGACGAGGGCCAGCGGAGCGAGGTTAGCGATCAGGGCATCGCGGACGTTATGCAAGAACCCAAGGAGATATAACGATGCAGAAAGCCTTTCCCATCTTTGTTATGGAGCTGTTTTGTGACGGCTGGCTGTTTTTGGAGCATTCCGATGTTACCTGGGACGGGTCGTCGCATGTTCTTAAGCGCGTTCGTATCAACGCGGACAAAAGCGAGTGGCTCCTAAGCCGCGCGCGCGAGCATTTTACGGATGTTCCGAGCAACATCGATTTGTGCCAGTACGTCGGCACCACGCTCGTGGAGCTCGAGAAACATACTGAGTTGGTTGTTCCCCGCGACGATGTTTCGCCCCGCTTGCAGTTGCTCTTTGAGGGCGATCTGACGCCTATCACGCTGGTGCAGCTCATGTGCGTGGGTGATTGGCTTTCGGTGCGGCAAGCAAGCGAGGATACGATTTGCATTGCCTATGACGAGCGATTGGCGCAGCAGATTTCCGGATTAGGCTTTCTTATGCGGCGCTTTCGGGCGGTACTTTGCTCGCAGAGCGCGATGCTGAGCAGCAGCGTGGTCGCTACAGTGTTTGAACCGCGCCCCGCGACGGAGCCTGGCATATGCGCGTTTTTGGAGATGGATGATCCGGTGCCTGTGGAGCCCGAAGCAGAGGTGACGGCGGAGCCTCAGGTGGCGCCCGAACCTGAAACGGCACCCGAGCCCGAAACCGAGGAGACGCTCGACGTTGAACAGGAATCCGAGCCCGAGCTCGAGACGGCGTCTGAGTCCGAGGAATCTCCTGAATCAGAACCGGAGCCCGAGCCCGAGCCTGAGCCTGCACAAACGCCAGAGCCTGCGTCGGAGCCTGCTCCCGTGTCCTCGACGAAGGAGCAGGAGAAGATGCGCATCGCCCGAGAGGTGAAGACTGCGCGCGACAAGATGGAAGAACTCGATAGGTCGCGCGAAGCCCTGCTTACCCAGCTGCTGGTGTTACGCCGGGAGTATCAAAAGATTTCCGGCGAGCGCAGCTGGGAGGCGTTTACCAGGATTGAAGAAATCGGCAAGCAGATTAAGGAAATGAGCGGCCAGGTCGATCAGCTCGATAAGCAGCTGAGCGACGCACGCCTTGCCTATGCCGAGACCCGCGCTACGTCCCTGCAGGCGCTCAAGGAGCTGAGCCAGTAAGGCAGCAACAACCCCCACGACCCGGTACTTAAACGGTAGAATTGGATGGCATGTTTGCATCGCACCGATGCAAATAAAAAGGCCCGAACCCTTGGAGTGTGTCCTGTGGATAACACCGATAAAATATCGCTGGGAGGCGTGCTCACGCGCGAGCAGTTTTTGCTGCCCGAGATGCGTATCGTCGCCGCGTTGCGCCTGGAGGGCGTGAGCGACGACGAGATCATCGCGCGCGTGAAACACGACAACCTGTTTCAGTATCCCACCGAGCGCATGCTGGCCGACCGCGCCCGCGTGTGTCTGCGCCGCTTCGATGCCGTAGCGCTCGACGAGGCGCAGTGCGCTGCCCGCGGTATCGACAAAGATGCTGCCGATCAAGCGGTCATGCGCATTATGGACCTTATCGCCAACGGCATGCCCGACCAGGCAGCCCAGGCCAACCTATTTGCCATGATGTGCCGCTACACCATGGTCCGCGAGCTCATCCAGGTGGAGATCGGCGAGCGCATGGCCAGCTTCGACTACAACTTTACCGACATTGACCTCAATGCGTTTGTCACCCGTTTTCAGGTTGAGCATGCCGAGGCCGTCAAATGGTCCGATGCCACGCTAGGCCGTATAAAAAGCACCCTGCGCCAGATTCTGCGCAGCGCCGGCTTTAAGGCGTCGCAGCGCACCGATACGCTCCAGCCCCTGCTGCTCGACCCCGACGTGGAACAGGCCATCCGCGACTTGGGCGATATGGATGCCCTGGCCGCACTCACCGGGCAGGTGATGTAGCCCATGGCAATAAACCAGCCGCACATTCGCCCGCGCAACCGCGTCGAGCGCATACATGAGGACTTTGACCATCGCCGCGAGGTGCTGCGCGAGCGCCTGCAAGACCAAGATTTCTTGGCCAACAAGGGCATCGGTAACGAGATCGGCTTCTATACGTTTTGCTACGATCCTTCGCTGGAGTTTGAGTGCCGAGCCTATGTGGACGAGCTCATGGCAGATGCCCACGCCGGCAAGCTGCCGTGCAATCTGGAGGTCTTTAACCTGTACGACGTGATGCTCGACATTTGCGAGCAACGTCGCATCCTTCGTGCGATTCCCCGGCGTGAGGCAAAGGTCGGCTCGGAGGCCCAGATCAAAGAGCTTCAGAAGCCCTGCAGCTCCAAGAGCTTTGCCCAGTACCTCCTGGAGCATACCCAGCCACATCAGCCCGGCGACGTGATCTTGCTCACGGGCGTGGGCGAGGTCTTTCCGCTGCTGCGCGTGCATAACCTGCTCAACGACATGCTTGCCGATTTTGGCACCGTGCCCGTCGTCGTCATGTATCCCGGCAGCTTTGATGGCCGCCAGCTCAAGTTGTTCAACAAAGAGAACGCCAGCAACTATTACCGTGCGTTCGATATCTCTTAGGAGCGACAGATGATTATCCAAGACCTGTTTTCCAAGGACATCAACCGTTCCATCAACGGCGTCGTCAAGGTGCAAGACGCCAGCGACGATTCGGTGCGCCAGGAGCTCGACGAGTACGTGGTGACGCGCGAGCTGCAGGGTCATTTTGCGCACTTCTTCGAGGCGTACGATAAGGCCCTCGACGTTCCTACTGACAATATGGGCGTGTGGATCAGCGGCTTCTTTGGCTCCGGTAAATCGCACTTTCTCAAGATGCTCTCGTATCTGCTGCAAAACGATGTGATTGCCGGCAAGCGCGCCGTCGATTACTTTGATGGCAAGATTTCCGACCCCATCGTGGCCGCCAGGGTTCGTCGCTGCTGCGAGGTTCCCACCGAGGCGATTCTGTTTAACATCGACAGTAAGGGCGGCCAGTGGAAAGAGGGCGACACCTCGCGCACGGCCCTGCTGCGCGCCTTTGAGCGCGTGTTCTTTGAGCACCTGGGCTTTTTTGGCGAGGACCTTAAGCTTGCGCGCCTGGAGCAGCATATCGACAGCAAGGGCAAGACACAGGAGTTCCGCGATGCCTACGAGCGCATTAGCGAAGGCAACTGGCTCGAGGACCGCGTGAGCTACAGTTACTTTGAGGACTACATTGTCGAGGCCCTGCAAGAGGTGCTGGGCATGAGCGAGCAGGCCGCGCGCCACTGGTTCGACGGCACCGAGGACGACGCCATCGCCGCCGACACCTTTGCCAAGATGGTCAAGCAGTATGCCGATAAGCGCGCCGAGGAGTGCGGCGGCGAGTTCCGTCTGCTGTTTATGGCCGATGAGGTGGGTCAGTTTATTGGCTCCGATGCCGACATGAGCACGAGTCTTATGCTGTCGCTGCAGACGCTCGTCGAGGAGCTGGGCAGCCGCTGCGGTGGTCGCGTGTGGGTCATGGTGACCAGCCAGGAGGCCATCGACGAGGTCGCCATGATCGTGGGCGACGACTTCTCCAAGATTCAGGGCCGCTTTAACACGCGCCTTTCGCTCTCTAGCTCCAGCGTGGACGAAGTTATCCAGCGCCGCGTGCTGCAAAAGAACGAAGCCGCCTCGGCAAAGCTCCAGCAGGACTATGAGGCCCAGAGCACCGTGCTCAAAAACGTATTCTCCTTTGACGGTTCGCGCGGCGACCTGATTGGCTACGCCAGCCGCAAGGACTTTACGGACAGCTACCCGTTTGTGAACTACCAATTTAAGGTGCTGCCCGACGTTATGACCGAGGTGCGCAAGCACGGCGTCAAGGCAAAGCACATGTCCACGGGCGAGCGCTCCATGCTTTCGGCCTTCCAGGAATCGGCCCAGGCTATCCAGGCCCAGGAGGTGGGCGCCCTGGTGCCGTTCTGGCGCTTCTTCGATACTATTGCCAAGGATCTGGAACACGGTGTGATCCAGGTGGTCACTCGTGCCGAGCGTGCGGCCGAGAATGGCCGTGGCCTTAAGGCCGAGGACGTTAAGGTCCTAAAGCTGCTGTATCTGATCCGCTATATCGACTACATCAAGTCCAACGTCGAGAACATCTCCATCCTTATGGTCGACGGCATGGACGTGGACAAGGCTGCCCTTAAGGACCGCGTTAAGGAGTCGCTCGACCGCCTGGTGCGCGAGAACTACGTGGCACGTCAGGGCGATGCGTACAACTTCCTTACCGACGAGGAGCAGGATATCTCGCGCGCCATTAGCGAGACGCCGGTGGATGCTGCCCTGATTATCGAGGGCATTAAAAAGTCGCTCTTTAGCGGCATCTATACGGCCACCAAGCTGCGCGTGGGCGCCAACGATTTCCCCTTCGACCGCTATGTGGACGACTCGGCCTACGGCGTGGCCCAAGGTGGCATGAAGCTTAATGTTGTTACGGTGGCAGACGACCTTTCGCGTGCCGACGACGCCGAGCTTGCCGTTAGGTCTGCCGGCATGGCGCTGGTTGTGCTCGCCGACGACGTTGACTACTTTGATGACCTGCAGAATGTTGCTAAGATCCGCAAGTACCGCAAGACCATCAATACCGAGGCCCTGGCGCCTTCGACCCAGCAGATTATTCAAGCCAAAATGAAAGAGGCTACTTTCGTTGAGCGCGAGGCGGCTAAGCTGCTGGAGGAAGCCGTGCTACATGCTCGCGTGGCCGTGAATAACTCCATGGTTAACGTCCGCGCTACCAAGCCGGCAGATGTGTTTGACCAGGCTTTGTCCAAGCTGGCGGACGCCATCTTTACCAAGGCCGACTACATTGCCGACCCCGCCAAGACCGACGAGGACATTCGCGCCACGCTGCGCGGTGCCAACCAGGTGGCGCTCGACGGTCAGAGCTCCCAGAACGCCCGCGCCGAGAAGGAGGTCGCGGACTTTTTGCATGCCCAGGCGCGTCTGTCCCTCAACACAACCATGGGCGACCTGCAGCGTAAGTTCCAGGGTGCTCCCTATGGCTGGCGCGAGATCGACATTGCCAACGTGGTGGCCCAGCTGGTGGTCTCGCAGCGCGCGACCATTACGGCTGCCGGTGCCAATGTTGCCCCCACAGACCTGCGCATGGTTACCCTCCTGCGCAAGGATGCCGACAAGGCCCAGGTGCGCGAGCGCGTTAAGATGAGCGACGAGCTAATCAAGAAGGTCAACAGGGCGCTGCGCGAGACCTTCGACGCCAAGCGTGATATTTCCAACGAGGACGAGCTTGCCGCCACGGTGGTCGATACGCTTACGGGCTACAAGAACGAGTGCGTAGAGCTCACGAACAACAACTTTACGGGCCTGGCTCCGGCCTATCCGTATCCGGGTTTAAAGGTGTTGGAAGATGGCATTAAGCTGACCACGCGTCTGCTGGACAGCCAGAACGATGCTCAGACGCTCTTCAATGCCTTTGTAAAGGCGCAGGATGATCTGGACGATTGGAAAGAGGATTACGACCAAGTCGTGTTCTTCTTTGAGAGCCAAAAGCCCGTTTTTGATAGTGCCGTTGAGTTTATGGGCCTTATGAAGGACGAGGGCTTCTACATGGACTCTAACGCCCAGGCGGCCGAGGCCAACAAGCGCATTGAGCAGATTCTTAAGAACCCGCGTCCATACCGCGAGGTCCGCGAGCTCCACGAGCTGATGGAGCCGGTCATGGTGGCTCACAAGCAGATGGTCGATGCCAAGCGCAAGGAGGTGCTGGACGACATTACCGCGCAGATGGCCCAGGTACACGTATATGCTCAGAGCCAGGACGGCTATGCCAAGCTGGCTGAGCGCGCTTTCGAGAACGCCGGTCGCATGGCCAAGTCGTTTGAGAGCCGTGCTCACGCCGCCACCAAGGCAAGCGAGCTTGCCGCGCTCAAGCAGCAGCTGATTGAGTATTGTGACCGCGCATGCGAAAAGATCGATAACGCCATCGAGGAAGAGAAGGCCCGCCAGCAGCGCGAGAGCCGCCGCAAGGAGGTCACGCCGACCGGCGAGATTGTTACCACGATCAAGGGCAACGACAAGGACGCCCCGACGACCGCAAAGCCCGAGCCTGCGCCCGCGCTCAGGATTAAAAAGCTGCGCCTGGCCGACCTGGGCGAGCGCAAAAAGCTACAGAGCGAAAGCGATATCGATGCCTACCTTGGCCAGCTCCGTGTGCGTCTGCTTGCCGAGCTGCAGGGCAACGACGCCATCCGCCTGAGCTAACCAAGAACCACCGGGGAAGGGTAGACCGCCATGAACGATACCGCCATCAAGAACTACTGCATCTGGGCCCGCAACGAGCTCATCGCCGGCGTCGAGGCCCGCATGAGGCTCTACGGCGTGGCCGAGGGCGCCGAGCCCGCCGGCGCGACGGCGGTGGGCGGGCGCGCCCTGTCCCCGGAGGAGACCGAGTGGCGCGACGCCCTGCTGCGCGCCGGCGCCGAGGAGGGCCTGGGGCACCTGCGTGACCGCGCCGCCTACACCTGGTTCAACCGCATCGCCGCCGTGCGCTACATGGAGGTCCACGACTTCCTGCCCAGCCGCGTGCGCATGTTCACCCGCCCCGCGGCGGACGGCTCCTGGGAGCTGGGCAGCCAGGCCGCGGACGAGGCGCTCGACGTGGAGATCGCCGGCGCCGACCCCGCCCGCATCGCCGAGCTCAAGCAGGCCGGCGAGGACGGGCCGCTGTTCCGCTACCTGTTCCTGGCCCAGTGCGCCGAGCTCTCCGGGTGCCTGCCCGGCGTGTTCCAGCCCGTGGACGCCTGCATGGCCCTGCTGCTGCCGGCCAACCTCATGGACGCCGACGGCGTCATCGGCCGCATGGTGGGCGACATTCCTGAGGAGGACTGGGAGGACGTCCAGGTCCTGGGCTGGATGTACCAGTACTACAACTCCGAGGTCAAGGACGCCTTCTTCGCCTCCAGGGCCAAGGAGGCCCCCGACACCATAGGCCTCGCCACCCAGCTGTTCACGCCCGACTGGATCGTGCGCTACATGGTGCAGAACTCGCTGGGGCGCCTGTGGATGCTCAACAACCCCGGAAGCCCCCTGCGCGACGAGATGGAGTACTACATCGAGCCCGATTCCGAGCACGAGGACTTCATCAGGATCGCCGGCCCCGAGGACATCTCGCTCTGCGACCCGGCGTGCGGCTCGGGCCACATCCTGGTCTACGCCTTCGAGCTGCTTTCCAAGATGTACCTCGAGCGCGGCTACCGCGCGCGCGAGATCCCCGGGCTCGTCCTGGCAAAGAACCTGCACGGCATGGAGATCGACCCCCGCGCCGCCCAGATCGCGCGGCTGGCCCTTGCCATGTGCGCCCGTGAGCTGGACCGCCGCTTCTTCGGCCGCGGCGTGCAGGCCGACATCGCCGTGCTAGCCCCGGTGGCGCTGGGGGAGGGCGATATCCCGCGCGGCAGCGTGCTCGAGAAGAGGAAGGACCTCCTCGACGCCCTGGCGCACCTGGACGAGGCGGGCTCGCTGCTCGCCCCGGGCGAGGACGACCTCGCCGCGATCCGCGAGGCGATGGCGCTCACCGGCGCCGACGGCCTGTTCGGCAACAGCGTGAAGGAGCGGCTCCAGCGCGCCCTGGAGGCCTGCGAGGTGCTTTCCCGCCGCCACGACTGCGTGGTGGCCAACCCGCCCTACATGGGCAGCTCGAGCTTCGGCCCCTTCATGTCCAGGTGGGTCAGGAAGAACTACCCCGACGTCAAGAGCGACCTGTGCACGTGCTTCATCGAGCGCGGCTTCAGCCTGACAAAGGACCGCGGCTACGCGGCCATGGTCACCATGCAGAGCTGGATGTTCCTGGGCAGCTTCGAGAAGATGCGCTCCTCGCTCATCGGGAGCAAGTCGATCCTGTCCATGCTTCACCTGGGCCCCCGCGCGTTCGACGCCATCGGCGGCGAGGTCGTCAACGTGACCGCCGACGTCGTCTACAACGGCCGCGCGGCGTGCGAGGGCGCCTACGTGCGCCTCGTCGACATCAACGGCAGCGATGCCAAGCGCCAGAAGGCCCTCGAGGCGATCGGCAACCCCGACTGCGGCCGGCTCTACCGCCGTGACGCCGAGACCTTCAAGCAGATCCCCGGCACCCCCATCGCCTACTGGGCAAGCGATGCCTTGCTTGGCACATTTGCTAATAATCCCCAAATTTCTGACGTCGCCTTTCCTAAACAAGGGTCAACTTTAGGCAACAATGATTTATTTTTACGTCGATGGTACGAGGTGTCTGAGGGTTCATCGCGCTGGTTTCCGTGCATGAAGGGCGGTGAGTTTCGTAGGTGGTACGGGAATCAGACATATGTGGTTGATTGGGCTGATGATGGCAGGGCCGTTAGAAACCTTGGACGAGCAACAATAAGAAATAAAGAATATCTCTTTAAGAGGGGATTGACATGGTCCAACATCAGTTCTTCTCTTGCTGCGTTTCGATTGATGCCGGATGGCTTCTTTTTCGAGAGCTCGGGGACTGCCCTTTTTGCTACGTCTGAAATGCAATTAATTTACCTACTGGGCTACCTTAATTCCTCGATAGCCAAGGAGGTTAACGGAATGGTCAATCCGACGCTGCACTTCCAATCTGGCGATATAGGTAAACAGCCCTATGTGGAAGAATCTCACGATCCGGCGGTCCAACTGCTGGTTAAAAAATGCATTGCGGACTCTATTGCCGACTACGATTCGTTTGAAACTTCTTGGGATTTCAAACGACACCCGTTGGTGTAGTGGTTGGAATGAAGAAGACACTATTTCTCGGTAACGGATTGTTTCGAATTAAGACGGAATGCGAAAAGAGGGTCGGCTGCGAAGGGCGCGATAAAAGCTGGGCTGATTTGCTGGCAGAAATTGCTTTTAAAGTTCAAGATGTCTTCAATAACAATAGGCCCATGCCTGTTGAATATGACCGGCTGATTGCATCGTTGCTACGGAATCAAGATTCGCTTAGGGGTTATTATTCACTCGAAGGACGCGATGACGCTTGGAAGCAGATTTTTAATCCAGACGATATGGTTAGGTCGGGCGATATGGAGCACCGCGTTAAGCGCTTTGTCGCCGGTTGGTTTAACGAACGCAGCTATTGTGTTCCCGATATATTGGATGCTGCGCTTAAGCTGAAAAACGATTTTGTTCTAACTTCTAATTACGATCTGAGGATTGAGAATCGCTACGAAGGTCTTAAGAAGTCTGGCTCATGTCTGTCTACTTATCCCGTCTTGCATATTCACGGTTCGATCGATGATGTTTCATCTGTCGTACTTGGGCAAAGTGATTATCTAAAGTCTGCTGCGAAAATGGATGAGGTGGTCCGTTCTTGGAACGGATCTTTTTCAAGCTTCGTTGATCGTGATTGGCCGCTTCTGTTCCTCGGCACAGATGTTTTTATTCTTGGATTTGGCTTCGGCTTAGATGAGATTGACTTATGGCATTTGCTGCATCTTCGCTCTCTCTGGTTTAATGACCATCCGGACATCAAGTCTAATGCCATTAGATACTACAGCCTATATCAGTCTGAGAGTCCGTCGTTCCGTGCAAGCGATCCTGCTCGTTATGATTTATTTTCAACATACGGAGTCAAGATTATCGATGTTCCCGTGTACAAAGGGGATTTTGAAGAGGCCTATCGTGTGGCAATCGATTTAATTGCTGACGTTATGTATGCCGAAGACGATTAGATCGCGAATCGAATCCATTTTATGGATGGGATGTTGATGGAGCGTGCTTTCTCGCTATTTTAAACTCGCGGTGTAGAATGAAGTTAGTCGAAAACGGTTCAACCGTTTTGCAAAAGGGCTTCTCTTTACGGGACGCCCTCTATTTTTATACCGCGACAATCGAAAAATATTGCATTGCCAGTCGGCGCTTTTATTCGACCCCAACGGTCGTAGATCAATACCTACCGTTCGCACTTGTTGCTCAACAAATGGCAAGGTTGATGGGCTAAGTTTAGGCCAGTGTTCGGTCAAGGCGAGGGGGTAGAGGGGGCGAAGTCCTCCTCGAAAACGCCCCGAAGGAAGTGAAGTAGCTGCTGAAGCCTAAGCGAAAGGTTAAGTGAAATGGATTTGGTGACTTCTTTTTTCCACCTTCTGTCCGATTATTGCGTTTGCTTTAACGACGGAATGATCACCTGGGACGGTCATCATCACGCTGCGACCGGTTTGCATGTCGATAATGAAAAGGTGCCCGAGCTTACCGAGTTTGCCACGCGGGGTGGCTTTGATGATCTGAATGATTACCTCAACTGCTTTGTCGACGGTTTTCTGAATAACCTGGTTGAGGCCGATGAGGACCTCATTGTTCCCAGGAGCGCAATCCACGAGGCACTTTACCCCATGCTCCAAGAGGGGGATTTGACGGGCCTTGTTTTGGCCATTTTTTGCGGTTGCAACAAAGCGCTCGTAATCGACAATCCAGCCCCCGATGCATATTGCGTATTGTATGACACGCGAATCGCTCGCGGTATTCCCCAGTTCTTCAACTTGGTCACACGCATGCTTTGGGATATGCGCCAAGGGCTGCGTAGCCAGCAAGGCGCCTCGTTTAAGGTGACGTTTGTTGCGGCGAAGAACGTCGATCTATCTATGCTGGTCGTAGACGACGTGACGGACGTTGTGGGTGTGCAGGAAAAGCCGGGAACGAAGATGGTCTATTCTGCTCCGATGATTCGACTGGATGCTAGTAATGGATCGGAAACGGTATCGGCATCCGTCGCGCTAGAGAACGATGGCGATGCTCCTGGGAATAAGAACGAAGGCGCGGGCGAGAAACCTCAGTCGTTCCAACCAAAGTCTTGGGCAGAGGACGAGACGAGGGATAGAGTCTACGCGCTTGCTGATCGATGCAATGAGATGCGCGACGATTACCTTGACGCTAAAGTGAACAAGGCAAGGCGTCAGCGGGAGCTAGATTCGATTGTCGACGATTTGAATGAGGCAATCTCGAAGCACGATCTCTATCGGAGCTTGGAGAGCGAACGCGAGAAGTTGACATGCCTGAGGAGCGACCTTGATGATGGGGTCGCAAAATACGAGAAAGAGCTTCAGTCGTTTGGGCTGTTTGACATTGGCAATAAGCGCCAAACAAAGAAGAAACTCTCGGAGCTAGCCGAGCGTATAAAAGATGTCGATTCCAGCTTTAAGACGATTGAGGGCAAGCTCTCTAAAGGCTCGAGCGAGCTCGCCAAAGCAAAGGTCGATGAGTTGCGACGGCAAGAGATCGATGCCCGCCTAGCGTTTAAAGAGGCCGAAGCGAACTTCGACCAAATAGAAGCCGAACGGAATGAGCGCAGGGCTAAGCTCGAAGCATTCTGTGCCAGCGTGCCAAAAAGCGACCGATTTGATGAATGCTATTGGGATGCCGATTGGCAGATGCGACAAGCGTACGATCGCAAGAGGAAGGCTAGGACCGACCCGGAAAATAAGCGGCTTGCGAAGCAGTTTGCGCAAACAGTCGACGTTGGGGAAGTATTTACTTTATATGACATGATGGACGCTGTTGACGGAATAGAGACGTTCTCAAAAGCGGGCGTTGTTTGCTATATGTATGACAGGACTCATTCAGTAAAAAAGGTTGCTCCGATTAACAATCACACTGCTTATGTGTTGACCGATAAAAGGTTCATGGATATATGGGACGACTGATTTTGAAGTAGGAGCCGGCTGTATTTTGCAAGGGAGGCATCTCTAGGGATGCCCCCGTTTTTATGTCGAGCCTGCATTGGATCCAGGCATAAAAATGCCGGGGGACATCCCCCGGCTCTTGCCGGAGGGAAGCCCCCGGCTCTTGGAGGTCCCTCTATTCGAGGGTACCGATACCTTTATAGCAGAAGCTGCGCGCCGGGTCTACGCGAGACGTTTGGCTCGAATCTTTCTAAGGTGATTCTTTCTGAAATCACGGTAGTTTCCAAAAAAGATTTGCTCGGTATTTGATTGCTCGGAATTACTATATTTAATCTCCGCCAGCTCGATTTCGCAAATATAGTCAGCAATTTGCTGAAGCCTGAAATGCTTCGGATCACATTCTTTGTAAACCACAGCCTGTTTCCCAAGGACGTATTCGAATGCCGCATGGAGGACAGCTGTTACTTCGTCTTGTCCGTCGTCGTAATATATCTTGACGACGCTATAGTCTTGAAAAGACTGAAGCCTGTCGAACAAAAAGAGGATCAAATCGCGACGCATCCTTGCGAACATTGCCGCATCGCTTTTAAATTTGTTTCGTTGGTAACTGAGCGTCATGTATGTAACGGGGCATTTGTTTGCAAATGTTGCAAAGCTCGCCAGAAGCCGATTGCGCAAGCGAGTGTCCATGGCTCTGTAGGATTCGTTGCCGTGCATCAGGGGGTTCATGTGTAGGGGGATATCGGGAAGTCCACGCGTTCTAAGCGTGTGTTCATAACGCTCGATAATTTCAGCAACTGATGCTGACTGGTCATGAAATACAAGCGTGACGAGATAGTACTTAGCGCTTTGCCCTCCGTAGTTGCCGGATTCGTCGACGAAGACGGAAAGCTCCCTCATGATGCAGTCTCCCTAAAAACAAAAATGCCGGGGGGATCCCCCGGCCCTTGACTGCCCTCCATAAAGGAACGCAACCTATTTATACCACGAGACGAGGAGTCTATTCAAGTAGAAATTATAATGACCAAACACATGTTCGTCAATCTGCCTGCGGTTTTAAGACTTACCACAGGCTTTTGGCGCGAGATGGTGGGCCGTATTCATTTGTGTTGCTTTGAACCGGTTGCTGCGGTCGTGGCGTTATGACTACCGCTCGCACTTGTTGCTCAACAAATGGTGGAGCTGGTGGAGTAAGTTAATACATATTGGCTGCAAAGCGGGGTCGGCCTGTAGTGGGAGTACTCTCAAAATGGTGCCTGCGAATGCTCTGCACGGGGCGCTATAAGCTTTGCTGTCGGGTAGACTTGTCTATGTTGACTTAGCTAGTTTTATTGGGCTTTTAATCGGTCCTGATTGGATGGGATAGAGATATGGCAACGTTGCTCGCCGATAAATACGAGGCTCGCAAGGCCGAGGTCAATGCTCGCTTTGAGCAGCTTCGTGCTAACGAGGAGGAGCTCAACCGAATCTTTGCCAAGATCTACAACATGGAGGGCGAGGTGCCCATCGAGGTCGAGGATAAGTACGTTTCGGTGGCGCGCATCTTTGATACCGCCGACGAGATCCCCGAGAGCTACAAGGGCAACAAGTACGTGCGCACTAAGCGTGACGAGATCACCTCGCTCATAAGTTATGCCGTGGGATGCATGTTCGGCCGCTATTCGCTGGACGTGGACGGTCTGGTCTTGGCCGACCAGGGTGCCACGGTCAACGACTATCTGGCCAAGATGCCCGATCCCAATCACGTGACCTTTATGCCCGATGGCGACAACGTGCTGCCCATCACCGATGACGAGTACTTTGACGACGACATCGTGCGTTACTTTATCGACTTTGTGCGCACTGTGTACGGCGAGGAAACGCTCGAGCAGAATCTGGCCTTTATCGCCGAGGCGCTCGGTGGCAAGGGCACCTCGCGCGAGGTCATCCGCACCTACTTTTTGAAGGACTTCTTTAAGGACCACTGCCAGACCTATAAGAAACGTCCCATCTACTGGCTGTTCGACTCGGGCAAAAAGAACGGCTTTATGGCCCTGGTGTACATGCACCGCTATACGCCCGACTTGCTGGCGCGCATCCGCACCGACTACGTTCACGAGCAGCAGGAGCGCTATCGCTCGCAGATTGCCGACGCCGAGGACGCGCTGGCCACGGCCGAGCGCGGCGAGAAGGTCGCGCTGACCAAGCGCATCAAAAAGCTCAAGGACCAGCTGGCCGAGACCGTTGCCTACGAGGAAAAGCTGCATCACCTGGCCGACCAGATGATCAAGATCGACCTGGACGACGGCGTTAAGGTCAACTATGCCAAGTTCCAGGATGTGCTGGCAAAGATAAAATAATGCACACGTGATTACGCGTTACGCGAATTGTTTTGACCGGTATGACAGTGGGATTGTTAGATGGCAAAGTTCGATGTAATTGAAGAGCTGGCGGCGCGCTTTGAACAGCCGCTGCCCGATTGCCGTGAGCGCCGCGTGGTGGTGTGGCACGACGCGGAGGGCGAGTTTGCCACCACGTTTGCCGAGCTTGCCGAGGCCGGCTTTGGCGAAGCGATAGAGCAGCGCTTGCCGCGCCCGGTGCGCTTTGTGGAGGCTTGCGACGGGCATATGTTTGAGGTCAAGCGCCTCATTGCCCGCGAGGACACCACGAGCGACATGCTGGTGTATCGCCAGCAGGGGCGCGGTGGCCTCGAGGGCGATTGGCTGGCCGATGTTGAGCTGTATGCCGATCAGTTCTCGGCGGACTATCTGTCGCTGCTGGCCGATCAGCTGGGGGCTTCGAACGCGAGGGTTATTCGCAAGGCGTTGCAGGCGCACAAGTCGTTCTTTGCCGCTAAGGGCCGCGTTGCCAAGTTTTCTAAGTGCATGCCCGCGCCTGCGTGTGCGGCCGATGTTGAGCTGGGCCTGCTGGCTGCCATGTTTGGCGGCTCCGATCCCAGTGCTGCCACCATGCCGTTTATTGTGCGCGCGTGCCTGACCATGTTGCTGCACGATGGCCCGGAGGCGCTGGCGGAGCTGGCGCAAAAGTTTGAGGCCGCCGATAGCCTTGCTGCCTTTGTGCATCAGCGCACGGGCTTTGAGGGCGCGCTGTTCGAGCGCGATTCTCTGCAGGATTTTGCGGCCCATGTGCTGCTGACGGCTTCGGCCTCGCTGGTGCCGTCGGCTGCGCTGCAAAAGCTCTCCAGTCATATTGCGCCTGCCTATGCGCCGTATTGCATCGCCGTCGTCCGCGAATGGGCGGGCGATGCTGCCGCCGCCGACGACCTGCGCGAGATTTGCGAGCTGGTCCAGGACGCGTGCGGCCTGCGCCATGTGTTTGGCGCTCTGTCTGCCGACGATCTGCTGCGCCTGGATGTGTTCCCGTGCGTTGACGAAGCCATTTTGAGCGACCTGCTCGCCTCGCTGGCGCAGGGGGCCGATCGCGTTGACGAGGCCCGTCGTGTTGCCGCGACCCGTCGTGACCTGTGCTGGTACGACGATGTTTCCTGCTATTACCAGGTTCTTATGGCACTGGCCGACATGGCGGCCTTTAAGCGTGATCATGCAGGTGGATTCCATATTGCCCAGGCGGTTGAGGTGTGGGAGGCCTACACCACGGATTGGTGGCGCATGGATGCGGCCTATCGCGCGCTGCGTCAGGCCAACGAGCGCTGCAAGCTGCGCGGTGTCGACCTGTTGGAGGAGCCCGAGCGCCGCGCGGTCGAATGGGCCGAGAACAACTACGTCAACTGGTATCTGACCGAGAGCAACGCGTGCTGGGCCAATGCCGCCCAGGCGCAGTGGCGCGATGCCGGCTATGTTGAGGGCATCGCTCGCCAAGACCTGTTCTATTGGGAGACACTGCCCACGTATACCGGCAGCGCCAAGGCCAAGGTGGTCCTGATTAGCGATGCGCTTCGCTACGAGGTGGCGCAGGATGTGGCTGCCGCTTTGGAGCGCGAGCGCGGCGGCGAGGTGCGCATGGGTAGCGTGCAGGCGATGTTTCCCTCTATTACCGAGATGGGCATGCCGGCGCTGTTGCCGCATCAGGCCATGACGCTCAACATGGAAACGGGCGCCGTGCTGCTCGATGATATGCCGACGAGTTCTACGGTCGAGCGCCAGGCGGTGCTGCAGAAGGCCGCGCCTACGGGTCGTGCCTTGAGCGCCGCGGCGTATCTGGACATGTCTGCCGTCGAACGCAAGGAACTGCTCAAGTCCAGCGAGATCGTGTACCTGTATCACAACAAGATCGACGCGACGGGGGAGAAACTCGCCACCGAAAGCGACGTGTTTGATGCATGCGCCGAGAGCGTGGACGAGCTGGTCTCGATCGCCAAGCGCGTGTGCACCGACGCGCCGGGCGCCCGCGTGACGATTACGTCCGACCATGGCTTTTTGTTCACGGCCAACGAGCTGCCGGAATGCCTGTTCCTGGGCAAGAGCGACCTGCCCGACGACCCGGTGCTGTTTGGCAAGCGTCATGCGGTAGTCGCTCAGGGCGACGCCTTGGCCGATATCGCCAACGGTGTGGACGGTATCCCGTATTTGGCCATGAACATGGATCATGTGGTGCCGGGCGGCGGCTATGTCGGCTTGGCCCCGCGCGGGATCGTACACTATAAGCGACCCGGCGGAACCAAGCGCTACGTGCATGGCGGCGTGAGCTTGCAGGAGCTCGTGGTGCCGGTGGTCGGGTATCGTCGTCTGAGCGCTTCCTCAAAGGAATTTGTCGACACGCAAATGGCTCAGCTGCGCGTGCTGAGCGAGAGCCGTCGCGTTACCAACTCGCTGTTTGGCATTAAGTTGTTGCAGGAGGAGGCCGCTACGGGCAAGGTGTTGCCGTGCGAGTACGAGCTGGTGTTTACCGACGAGACTGGCAACGAGGTGAGCGACGTTGCCCGCGTGCATGCGGACATGACCTCGCCCAACCCGCAGGACCGCGTGGTCGAGGCTCGCTTTACGCTTAAGGCGGGCGTGTCGTTTGGGTCCGGCTCGTCCCATTTGCTGGTTTGTCGCGATGCGCAGACGGGCAAGATCGTTTGGCGCGAGACGTATACCATCGCCGTTTCGTTTGCCCCTGTTGCTGACTTTGGTTTTTAGGAGTGTGCCCTATGTTTGATGGCCATGACGACGGTCTATGGGAAGTCCCCTCGATTGATGTGGATGTGCCTGCGGAGGTTGCGGTGCCTGTGGAGGCCCCGACGGCTGAGGCTGTTGCACCTGCCCCGGAGCCGGCGGCTGCTGCGCCCGTTGAGGCCGCCGCGCCTGCCGAGGATGGATTCTCGACCGATGGCTATGACCAGGCTGTGGCCGAGGCCCCCGAGGATGACGGCTACGACATGGATGGGTTGGACGGCAAGCTGCTCGAGCACTTTGCCGGCAAGATCGTGCGCAAGGACCTGACGGCCCTTATGAAGCGTGGCGCCAACGTGCCGACCTTTGTGCTGGAGTATCTGCTGGGCATGTACTGCTCAACCGACGACGAGGATGCCGTGGCAGAGGGCCTGGACCGTATTCGCAGGATCCTCACCGATAATTACGTGCGCCCCGACGAGTCCGAGCGCATTAAGTCCAAGATTCGCGAACTGGGCCGCTTTACCATCATCGATAAGGTGACGGCCAAGCTCGACGAGTACAAAGACATCTACGTGGCGTCGTTTGCCAACCTGACCATCGAGCCGTTTGTGATGCCGGCCGAGTACGTGCGTGACTATTCCAAGATTCTGCAGGGCGGCATTTGGTGCATTATGAGCATCGAGTATCGTCATCCCGTGGATGAGGAAGACGAGTTTGGCATGGAGGTCTTTGGTGACGATGCACCGCGCCGCTCCAAGGCCAAGCGCAAAAAGCGCGGACCCGAGGACTCTCCGTTTAGTGTGGCGTCGCTTACGCCCATCCAGATGCCCAATCTGGACCTGGATGCCATGGTCGACGAGCGCCAGTACTTTACGCGCGACGAGTGGCTCAACATGCTGCTGCGCTCCGCTGGCTATGAGCCCAGTGAGCTTTCCGAGAAAGAGCGTCTGCACTTTATCGAGCGTATGGTGCCGCTCATCGAGCGCAACTACAATCTATGCGAGCTGGGTCCGCGCGGCACCGGCAAGAGCCATATCTACAAAGAGGTCTCGCCCTACGCCATCTTGCTCTCTGGCGGTCAGACCACCACGGCCAACCTGTTCGGCCGCATGAACTCCATGCGCGCCGATCGCGTGGGCTTGGTGGGCCATTGGGACTGCGTGACGTTCGACGAGGTCGCCGGTATGCGCTTTAAGGACACCAACGCCGTGCAGATCATGAAGGACTATATGGCGAGCGGCAGCTATGCGCGCGGCCGCGACCAGATCAACGCCGATGCCTCTATGGTCTTTGAGGGCAACATCAACGACACCGTGCAAAACGTCCTTAAGACCACGCACTTGTTTGATCCGTTCCCGCCGGAGTTTAACAACGATTCGGCCTTCTTCGACCGCATCCACTATTACCTGCCGGGCTGGGAGATTCCCAAGATGCGCTCGAGCCTGCTGACCGGGCATTATGGCCTGATCACCGACTGCCTGTCGGAGTTTTGCAAGGAGATGCGCCGCAAGGACTTTACGCACCATATCGACCGTTACTTCCGCTTTAACAGCGACTTTAACAAGCGTGACGAGATCGCCGTGCGCAAGACCTTTAGCGGCCTTGCCAAGCTGCTGTTTCCCGACGAGGCCATGGACAAGGACGACGTGCGCTGGCTGCTGGACTATGCTATCGAGGGCCGTCGCCGCGTAAAGGAGCAGCTCAAGATTATGGCGGGCGTCGAGTTTATCGACGTCAACCTGGGCTATATGGATGCCGACAACCCGCAGGACGTGCATGTGGTGCGCGTGCCCGAGCAGAGCGAGGACACTCTGATTCCCGACGGGCCGCTGCTGTCCGGTCACGTGTTTGGCGTGGGCAGGTCGCAGGGCGGCGAGGTTGCCGTGTACAAGCTGGAGAACAAGGCCGTCGCCGGCGAGTGCAAGTTTAAGCACGAGGGCGTGGCCTTTAACAAGCCGGTGCGCGATACGCTGGAAGCCGCGTTCGACAACTTTGTGAACCTGGCGAACCGCGTGGCGCCGGGCATGCACATTGGCTCCAAGGACTACCTGCTGTTCTACAACGACCTGCAGAACAAGGGCCTGTCCGAGGAAGTTTCGCTTGCGGAGTTTGTGGGCCTTTGCTCTGCGGCGTGCAACCGCCCGGTGATGCCCGCGCTGGCGATTCCGGGCATCTTGCGCATGTCGGGTTCTATGGACGAGATCCGTGGGCTCGAGGACATTATGCGCGTGGCCAAAAACGCCGGCGCCAAGCGCGTGATTTTGCCGCTGAGCGCCATCGCGGGCTTGCAGAGCGTGTCGTCCGAGATTATCTCGGGTTTGAGCCCGGTGTTCTACATGGATGGCGACCCGGTCGACGCCGCGAAGAAGGCTCTGGATCTGTAGGGGTGCGGGCGTGCGGGCTTGCGTACGCGTGGGCCCGCGAGCGTGTTGGCGTGTTCGGGTAAGGAGGCCTTGCCATGGCGGACGAGCGTTGCGTTGGCGAGTTGCTCGACGAGCTGTTTGGCTTTGAGTCGGTGGCCAGGCGTCAGACGGCGCTTGAGCAGTACGATCGCGGAGAGTTGGTGCGCAAGGCGCGCTCTCGCGAGCTGCTGGGCGTGCTTAGGGGCGTCGAGGCTGCCGAGCACGCTGCGCGCGACTCTGCCGTGCGGGCTGTTGATACGTACGTGCGCCGTGTTGAGGGTGCGGCCCTTGCGCGCGCTCGCAAGCAGACAGGCGTTGTGGGTCCGCTGCAGATGGAGCGGCGCTATGCTGCCTTTTTGCGCATGGAAGACAAGGCTGAGCTGCTGGCGCGCCTGGAACAGACGCTTGCGTTTATCGAGGTTAAGCTGCGTGCGAATACGGCTGACAGGGTTCGTGCGGCGTACGAGGCTGCGGGGGCCTTGGTGTTGCGGGATGCGGCACGCCTGAGTGACGTGCGCGTTGTGGATGCCGTGCCCCTGGATGCCGATCTGCTGTGCACGCAGCTGGAGCAGTTGCGTTGTGCCGCCGATGCGACGGACCTTGCGGGTATGATCACAGCGACGTTTGAGTCCGAGCTGAGTGCGACAGGGTCGCAGGGCGCTGGCGGGTTTACGGGCGATTTGGCTGGCGATGTTGCTAGTGACGTGGCGTTGGGGCGTGAACTTACCAACGTGCGCGGCGCTGCGCGGCGAGCGCGCTTGGCGGCTCAGGCGTATCGGGCCGAGCGTGCCGCCCGCGTTACGGGGAGCACGGTGGAGCCGGTATCGTTGCCCGAGTCTGTGTGCGTTGCGTGTGAGACGGCGTGCGATGCCGGGGAGCTTTCCGAGTTGCTCGCTCAGGTTAAGAAGTCGTTTGAGACCTACCGTCGTGTTGTTGCCGACGGCGGGTTGTTCTGTGCGTTTGGCTCTGGCTCACCGCATGGGATTTGCCGGGGCTCGAGCTATTTAGACTACGATTCACGGCTTGACGAAGACGTGCTGGTGGGCGAGTACGACGGCGCTACCAGGCATGATGTTCGGCGTGAGGTCGCGATTCCCGAGCTTGTGGATGAGGCTTCGACTGATGGCGGCGACTCGCTCGAGGTTGCCGTGGCACGCATGCGCGAGTTCAATGAGCGTCGCTACGATGGTGTGCTGGATGAGGACCCTGCGCGCCATGTGAATGCGTTTTGGTATGGACTCAAAAAGCTCAGCCAGTATTGCGAGGCAGCCGTGCGTGTGGACGTGCGTGCTTGGGATTGCTTTATCGATAAGGTGCAGTTCGCCTACGATGAACCCGTGGGCCGTTTGGCCACGCAGATGGACGACAAGCAGGTTGAGGCTTTTGTCGCTGCCGTGGATGCGCTCGGCACTGACGAGTAAGGGCCTGGTTTGGCGGGAGGTTTCACCATGAAAATCGAAGTCGATGTCGATCAGCTGCGCGAGAGCCTACGCGACCGCGCGGGGAGTGCGGCGGGCGTGGGCTTTTCGGCCGCTATGCTCGACGTAGTGGATATCGAGGACGAGTCGCCCCAAGAGCTCCTAGCCCGAATCGAACGCGAAGGCCTCGACCTCCGCGACTTTGCCGTCGACGATGACGCGGACGATGACTACGGCGCAGACGAGGACTGGTAGCCGCGATTGAACTTCAACTCCATCCCCTAAATAACTTGCGGTGAAATAGGGGCTGTTTAGGCTGTTAGAAGGCCTATTCAGTCCCTATTTCACCGCAACTTATGGGTGGGGATGGCTACGACGCCAGGGTGGCAATGACGGCTTCGTCGCCGGCGTATATGAGGGTGTTGCCGTCGGGGATGATCGTTTGACCTTCGCGCTTGAGCATCACGACGATAAAGGGGCGCTTGCCCTGCGGCACATCGCGCAGGCGCTGGCCGGCCAGGCGGCCGTGGGGTGTCACGGTGACCTCGCGCAGCGTAACCTCGGCACGCTCTTCAAACGTCGGCGCGGCCATAACCAGAAGGTCGCCTTCTTCAATTACGGTATCACCGTTGGGCAGCACCGGGTGCGCGCCATCGCGCAGCACCAGGACCACGAGCATGTCCGTGACGCTGCCAATATCGGCGAGCGAGCGTCCGGCGAACGGATGTCCCGCACCCACCTTGAGCTTAACGAACGACATACCGTCCTCGTCGCGGTAATCGTTAAACGTACGGCGCACGTCGCCTTCCGCGTCGATCATGTCGAGCTTCTTTGCCACCGCCGGCAGCAGCGAGCCCTGCACCACAATGCTCGACACGGCAATTACAAAGACCAGGTCAAACAGGTCGTGACCGCCGGGAACACCGGCCACAACGGCAAAGAGGCTAAAGACGACCGAAGCCGCGCCGCGCAGGCCCGCCCAGCTTACGAGTGCTACCTGGCGAGGATTGGTCTTAAAGGGCGCCAGTAGCACGCCAACGGCGATGGGGCGGCTCACGAAGAGCATAAACGCCATGAGCGCCAGGCCCGGCAACAGCATTTGCGGCAGGCGGGCGGGCGTCACGAGCAGGCCCAGCAAAAAGAAGATGGTCATTTCGGCCATCTCGGTGAGGGTGTCAAAGAAGTGCGCCAGCTCGACCTTGCCGGTGATATCGCTCGCGCCCAGCACAATGCCGGCAAGGTACACGGCCAAAAAGCCGTTGCCGCCCAGGTAGCTCGGCAGCGCGTAGGCGACGATGGCCACGGCGAACAAGAAGATAGTCTGCGCACCCTCGGCCGTTGCGTGCGCGCGCTCGATCAGGCGGCCAGATGCCCAGCCGATGACAATGCCCAGGCCTACCCCTAGGATAATCTGCTTGGCCAGCAGCACGGGGATGTTAATGTCGCCGCCAGCTGCGAGTGTGGCGAGCACGGCGGTGAGCATGTAGGCGACGGGATCGTTGGAGCCCGATTCGACCTCGAGCAG